>JANLRI010000654.1:0-6626 GCA_031361565.1 Betaproteobacteria bacterium
CAAAAGGAATATAACGCAATAAGGAGTCTTCGGCAGGACTGGCCAACTCAGGCAGCACCGTAATGCCCAAGCCAGCGGCCACCATATGCCGAATCGTTTCCAAAGACGAGCCTTCAAAATTCTTGTGCATACCGCCACTGCCCGCAGAAAAGCGCGACAAATCAGGGCAAACATCGAGCACATGATCCCGAAAGCAATGGCCTAGACCCAGCAAAAGCATGGTCTCCTCCTTGATTTCCTCAGCCTTAATGGAGCTACGATGGGCCCAGGCATGCCCCTTCGGCACAGCCACCACAAAGCTTTCATCGTAAAGGGCCTGGGTCACTAAGCCTACCGAGGTAAACGGATCGGCGACAATGGCGACATCAATCTCGCCTTGCCGCAGCAATTCCAGCAACTTCACCGTGAAGTTCTCTTGCAAAATCAGAGGCGTGCCCGGGTGATCACGAATCATTCTCGGCACCAGGCGAGGCAGGAGGTAAGGGCCAATGGTGTAAATCACGCCCACCTTAAGCGGGCCGGTGAGCGGGTCTTTCCCGGTGCGCGCGATCTCCTTGATCACCTGCGCCTCTTCAATCACTTTTTGAGCCTGTTCGACGATTTGCTGACCGATCGGTGTCACCGAAATATCGGTGGAGCCACGCTCAAAGAGCTGCAACCCGAGCTCGTCTTCAAGCTTTTTAATAGCGACCGAAAGCGTCGGTTGGCTGACAAAACAAGTCTCAGCCGCACGACCAAAGTGCCGCTCACGAGCGACAGCAACAATATAACGAAGTTCGGTGAGTGTCATAGCTTTCACTTCAAGCCAAGAGCATGGTGGGTAATTTTAACATTGCAGTACGATTCACGTATGAGAGAAATGGTTTTCATTGGCATTGATTGGGGCACAAGTTCGGCCCGGGCTTATGCTTTCGACCGCCAAGGCGAAATCCTGGCAACCGCCAGCGACTTGCCCGAGCAGGCCATGGGCGTACAAACCCTCAGGCAACGGCTCGGTCGAGAACCCACTTCAAACGATTTTGGCGCGGCACTCGAGACGCTCTTGGGCGCGTTGTCTGGGTCGGTATCCGCTCGTCACGTCCCGATCCTCGCCTGCGGCATGATCGGCAGCAAGCAAGGACTGGTCGATGCGGGCTACAGCCCTTGCCCAACAAGTCCTGCCTCACTCGCCACTCACTTGGTGCAAGCCCAGTGCGGCCCGTTCAATCTGTGGATTGCACCAGGATTGCGCATGCCCAGCTTCACTGGTGTTTTACCGGACTTTATGCGTGGCGAAGAGACTCAAGTACTTGGCGCCCAGGTCGACGGTCTCTTCGTACTCCCAGGCAGCCATTCAAAATGGATTGATGTCAATCAAGGCCTCATCACCCAATTTGAGACGCACTTCAGTGGCGAATTGTTTGCCGTGCTGAAGGAGCACAGCATTCTGGGTCGTTTGTTCGCCGCTCCAAGCTCAGAGCCCGCCAGCCACGGCATCCCTCAGCCTGTCTTTACTCATGAGCAGTCCGAGGCATTCTTGCGCGGCATTGATACTGCGAAAAAGCATCCACAGAACCTTTTGCAGCATTTGTTTAGCACCCGTGCGCTCGGCCTCGCGGGTCAACTCACCGCGGCAGGCGGCGAAAGCTTTTTGTCTGGACTCTTAATAGGCCATGAAGTTTGCGCGGCGTTGAGCTCTCGTGGCAACATCACTGAGGTGCACCTGGTCGGCAGCCCACAGCTTTGCGAACGTTACACACAAGCTTTGGAGCGTTTCAGCATCAAAGCGCATACCCTCGGAAATACCAGTGCCCTCGGACTTTGGCGGCTCGGCTGTGCCGCCAAATTGATTTAACGCCGTGTAGCCACTCCTGTTTACTTGTGCCCTAATATCCACCAAACTAATCGACCAAACTAATCGACCAGACTTATCGACCTGATGAAGTTCAATCCACAAAATCACCCTCTTATCCCGATACTGCGCGGCATTCAAACCCACGAGTCACTTGCCATTACGCAAGCCCTTGTGGAACAAGGCTACGAATGCGTGGAAGTGCCCCTCAACTCCCCCACGCCGTTTGCAACCCTCAAGCTCTTGCGCAAAGCTTTTCCAACCCTTGTTATCGGCGCGGGCACAGTGTTGCAGGTGGCGCAGGTCGAAGAGCTCGCCAGCTTGGGGGTAGATCTGATCCTGGCCCCTAATTCCAATCTGCGTGTGATCGAGAAAGCTCTAGGCCTCGGCATGCAGGTCATGCCTGGGGTCGCAACACCTAGTGAATGCTTTGCAGCGATCGATGCGGGTACCGATCTACTCAAGGCGTTTCCAGGTGAAATGATTAGCCCCAAGGTCGTCAAAGCCTGGAAGGCTGTCCTGCCCGCACAGGTAAGGCTCTTTCCAGTGGGCGGTATCAATGCGCAAAATATGGCGAGTTATGTTGAAGCGGGCGCAGACGGCTTCGGCTTTGGGTCGGCACTGTACGCACCTGGCGATAGTGCGGAGCGAGTCTCCGATAAAGCTTCTGCATTGCGACAAGCCTGGGACGCCGCCCACGGGCGTTTTCAGGCCTGAAGAAAATTTGGAAAGCACTGATTCAGGATATGGGTAATCATGGCCGCTAAAGTTATTCTCTTCGCCACACCGGTATTCTTTTTCCTCATCGCGCTCGAGCTGGCCTGGGGCTTCTACAAGCGCCGCAACACCTATCGACTGAACGATGCCATCAATAGCATTTCACTCGGCATCCTGAGTCAAATCACCGCCCTCTTCGGACGCGGCCTTCGCATCGGCATATACATCCTTGCCTACCAGTGGACCCAGCCTTGGGCGGGAGACTTCAAAGCCTTTTGGAGCACGCCCCTGGGCTGGCTGCTTGCCCTGATTTTTTACGACTTCTGCTATTACTGGCTACACCGCATGGGCCACGAATGCGCCATTCTCTGGGCGGCCCATGTCGTTCACCATCAAAGCCAGGACTACAACCTCAGTACGGCGCTGCGCCAAACCTCTACTGGCTTTTTGTTCGGCTGGATTTTCTATCTCCCCATGGCGCTTGCGGGCGTGCCTCCTGAAGTCTTCGCCGTGGTTGCTCTCATCGATCTGCTCTACCAATTCTGGGTGCATACCGAGCACATCGGCAAACTGGGCTGGTTTGACCGAGTGTTTTGCTCGCCGTCCAACCATAGGGTGCATCACGCCATCAATGACCGCTATTTGGACCGTAACTACGGTGGTATTTTAGTGATTTGGGACCGAATCTTTGGAAGCTTTCAAGAGGAGGATGAGGCCTGCGTCTATGGCACACGCTCTGCGCTGAATAGCTGGAATCCGATCTGGGCGAATCTTGAGGTTTACGTGCATCTAGCGAAGCTGGCCTGGCACGCTCCGCATTGGAGAGATAAATTTTTGGTCTGGATTAAGCCGCCGGGTTGGCAGCCTCGAACACTTGCTGCGCAGCGCTCAAACCTAAGCACCAGTCATCACCAGCAGCGTCAAGTGCTTTCTAAATCAACTCGTCGGCCTTACCGGTTCGACCCGCCGATCAACCGAGTCCGGGCACTTTGGGCGACCAGTGGCTTCGTAGTGGCACTAGCTGCAGCGACCCTCTTTCTCGCCAAAGCACCCAAGCTCCCGACTGGGTCACTTTTTATTTTTTGCGCTCTGCTTGGCGTACTCATCTGGGGTATCGGCAAGCTGCTGGAGCCTGCACAAGAAAGAGCGACTTCCGATCCCATGTCGATCGGCGAAGAGGCTTGAAGCGCTGCGACTAGGCCTTTAAAACTAGGCCTTTAAAACTAGGCCTTCAAAAACTCTTCCTTGCCACCCAACCAATAATGTAAATGCCTATCGCAGTGCTCAGGAAAATCCCTGAGCATTTCGGCGGCAAAATCACGGGCAAGCTCAACCCAGTCCACATCACGCTCCAGGTCTGCAAAGCGCAGCAGCGGCAGGCCCGATTGACGAGCACCCAAGAACTCGCCAGGGCCGCGAATTTGTAGATCTCGCCTGGCAATCTCAAAGCCATCTTGAGATTCATACATGGTTCTCAGCCTCTGCTTGGCGGTCTCCGACAGCGGGCTTTGATAAAGCAACACACAAATACTTTGCGCCGACCCACGCCCCACTCGGCCTCGCAACTGGTGCAATTGCGCCAGGCCAAATCGCTCGGCATGTTCAATGACCATGAGCGAGGCGTTGGGCACATCTACACCCACTTCAATAACCGTTGTGGCCACCAGGACAGGAATCTCGCGGGCCACAAAGGCCGCCATCGTGGCTTGCTTTTCGGCACTAGGCATGCGGCCATGCAGGAGGCCAACCGGCACAGGCTCAAGTGCCGCGGCCAGATCTAACTGTGTGTTTATAGCCGTTTGCAAATCCAGCGCTTCGCTCTCTTCAATCAGTGGACACACCCAATACACCTGACGCCCTTCAGCGACGGCCTCACGCACCCGATCAATCACCTCATCACGCCGGCCACTACTGACCAAGCGCGTGGCAATCGCTTGGCGGCCAGGAGGTAGTTCATCAATCACCGAGACATCTAAATCCGCGTAATAGCTCATCGCCAAGGTGCGCGGAATCGGCGTGG
This sequence comes from Betaproteobacteria bacterium, assembly GCA_031361565.1. Taxonomy (GTDB): domain Bacteria; phylum Pseudomonadota; class Gammaproteobacteria; order Burkholderiales; family Burkholderiaceae_E; genus JAPOKJ01. Next base: position 4,569 of record JANLRI010000654.1, read on the forward strand.
CACTCATCATCAATTGATGGGGAGTCTTTCCCTCAAAACCAGCCGAGCGCAGCTTGAGGCGTTGCTCGACTCCGAAGCGATGTTGTTCATCAATAATAGCCAAGCCCAGTTTGGCGAACACCAAACTGGATTCGATGAGGGCGTGCGTGCCCACGACAAGATCCAGCTCATGAGCCACTACGGCCGCGCGTACTCTCTTCTTTTCAGACTCCTTGAGCGACCCGGCCAACCTTGCGCTTCGGATACCCAAGGCTTCAAGCAGAGGTGCGAGCTTCAAGTAATGCTGCTCCGCAAGAATTTCCGTGGGGGCCATCAGCGCCACTTGAAATCCGGCATCAATCGCCTGGCAAGCGGCCAGCGCCGCCACGACGGTCTTGCCGCTACCCACATCACCTTGCAAGAGACGGTTCATCGGATTGATCAGTACAAGATCACGCGAGATTTCGGCCACGACGCGCTGTTGCGCCTTCGTTAAGGCAAACGGTAATGCCTTGAGAAGCCCAGCCGCCTTGGAATTTTTCGCAGGCGAGCGCAGAGCGTGAGCATGCTGATCGGCGCGCGACAAACGCGCACGCCGCAAGGACAATTGCTGCGCCAACAGTTCGTCAAAAATAATCCGTTGCCAGGCCGGATCACTTTTCTCGGCCAGCGAGGTATGCGAAGCCTCCACCGGCGGCGCGTGTAAATATCGCAAGGCCGAATCCGTCGCCATGCTCATCAGGCCAGAATTGGCTTTCAAGCGTTGCAGCAAAGAAGGCGGCAAGGTTTCTGGCCATTGATACTGGGTCAAGGCCTTGCGAATCGCGGCACGAATCATCGTTTGACTGATCCCAGCACCGGTTGGGTAGACCGGTGTCAAACGGGTCGATAGCGGCGTATTCTCGCTCACCAGACGGTAGCGCGGATGCAGGATCTCGCGACCAATGAATCCACCGCGGACTTCTCCGACCACCCGCACCCTCTGGCCCTCAGCGAATTGCTTCACCTGGCTGCCGTAAAAATGGAAAAAACGCAAAGTCATGCGCTCGCCGTTCTCCTCGATATCGACCAAAAGGTTTTTACGTGGACGAAGCACCACCTCACAGCGCGTGACTACGCCCTGCACCTGCACGTGCTCGCCCGGCGTGACCGAGCCAATCGGGATCAGACGCGTTTCATCCTCATAGCGCATCGGTAAGTGCAGGACCAGATCGAGATCGCGTCGTACTCCCAATTTGGCGAAGCGCTCCAAACCCGAAGTCTGAAAGACTGCGGGCGCAAGCGAGCGACGCTTTACCGCCGCACCGCCTGCCGCTTTTTTCTTGGGCGAAGAGCCTCCTCCGATGTCGCTCAAGATTTCAACAAACTCAAAACTGGAAAAACCGAACGCTCAACTAAACAACCAGGATCGCCTCAATCTCAAACTCCGCACCCTTTGGCAGCGAAGCCACACCCACCGTCGAGCGTGCAGGATAAGGCGCTTTGAAGCTGCGCTTCATGGCATCGTTGACCACCGCAAAGTTCGCAAGGTCGGTAAGGAACAAGGTCAGTTTCACCGCATGGTCTAAGGACCCTCCCCCGGCCTTCGCTACAGCGGCCAGGTTTTTGATGGCCTGTTCTACCTGAGCCTCGAAGCCACCGGCCACCAAAATTCCAGTCGCAGGGTCGAGGCCAATTTGACCTGAACAAAACACCATCGAACCCAGCTTTACAGCCTGAGAATAAGGGCCAATCGCGGCCGGGGCATCGCTGGTTTGAATTACGCTTCTTGTCATGGCTGGTTCCTCGCAAAGATCAGGTGGAAAATGGCTATTTAGAGTGCTCTGAATAACGAAGCTTAACTTGAAAGCGCTGGTCTTGCGTTTTCATTATTTCTAGCCTTGCTGCCCGTTATTTAGCGGCAAGCGACGTGGATTTCATGTCAACGCAATAACGCAAGACTAGGCAGCTTGAAAGCCAGCCAGATTGAAAGCCAGACCTATAGAATGAATTCACCATAGGATTTATATAAATATTCATACTGTCAGAGATAAATAGAACTGTCCGGTTTTAGAATAAGTAATCTGTCCGCTTTTGTTA
>JANLRI010000689.1:0-3179 GCA_031361565.1 Betaproteobacteria bacterium
TTCAAACTCCGTGTCGAAGCAGTCATTTATTTTTTGCGGGTTTGTGCATTGCAAGGTGTCGGTAATTAGACCGAACTGTACGCCACCGGCATAAGAGAGAATCGACACGCCAACCCCAATGTCGCCAGATTGGGGCACCCAGACCATCACTCGCTTCAAGGTTTCACCGGCCATCTTGATGGGGACGGAGGGACCAGGTACATTGGTCATCACGGCGGTAGACATATTGCTGAAGAGTGCCAACACCTGCTCCTGAACCATTTTGGGAAGGGAGCCCACAACGCCGAGAATTGCAAAGGCAAGAAGCGCTTGGTAACCGGTCTTCAACTCAACCATTCTCCGTTTGATCTCCAATAAGCGTTCAAGCGGATTTTCAATCCCCACCGGAAGCACTAATGGCACCAAACCAAATTTGTTGCCAAGTTGCAGGGCATCTTGCAAAGGTCGTAAATTAACGGGCACCATGGCGCGAATTTCCAAGCTCTCCACCTGTTCGCCCCGCTCACTCAGGTAGTGTCGAATGGCTCCGGAGACGCAACTTAGTAAAACATCGTTGATTGAACAGCCCAACACTTTGCCAACGAGTTTCACTTCCTCGATCGGTAGCGGCTCATTCCAGGCCACCGTCTTTTTACGACCGGGTTTACCCTTCAAACTCGTCGGAGAGTCGTTGGGCATCATGGCTAAAGAAGCAATGTCCTTGATCACTTGTGCACCTATACCAGCATATTCCACCAGGAGGTCTGGTGTTGCAATGGTCTGCATTGAGCGCGACAAGGCCTGCTCAGTGACTTTGATCGCTTTCACCGTACCCTTGGTTAAGGGTTTGAGGTAAGGCACCCAAGGATTCGACTCAACACCAGCCGACTCTTCCGCCTTCTTGCTTTCTCTGACGCCCGCGTCCGCCGCACTCATGCCATCGGCCTGATCAGTGAGCGACAGCATCACGGCGACCAGGGCTATGCCATCACCAATACAGTGATGCACTCGTGAAATTAGGGCCGTCGAACCCTTGTAGTTTTGCACCAGAATCATTTGCCAGAGCGGCCGATCCTTGCTCAAAGCTTGCATCGCCAATTCGCCCACATAGGCCTGTAGCTCAAAATCTCCCACCTGGCCATGAGTGCCGCCCGGCAAGGTGGTCTCAAAGCAGTGATAACTCAGGTCAAAGGCCAGATCTGTGACCCAATAGGCCGCATTGCCCTCGGGTTGCACTTTTTGTTGAAAGCGCCGATGCACAATGAGGCGCTCTTGAAGGAGTTTGTGCATGTGCGCAACCGTGACGCTTTTTTCAAAAACGTTCACCCCCACAATCATCATCAAATTGCACTCGCCGTCCATCCGCAGCCAAGCATGGTCAACATTAGACATTTTTTCACGAGACATGCTTCCCCCACTATTGCAGCTCTAGGCCCCATGGGTCTAGCCAAATTCAGGCTCGAAGGCGACCTGATCATTTCATCCATATAATACCGAGGAAACCGCGCTAAACGGGTCAATCCAGGCAAGTTCGCGGCAAAATAGGGCAGGATTCCGTCCTGCCTGAAGATATCCCGAACAGGAGGCTATCAATGGCTGATTTAGGCTCAAAATTTGAACAGGCCGTGGCAGATTCAAAGAATCTTCCCGAGAGGCCTGACAATTCAACCTTGCTCAAAATGTACGCACTCTTCAAACAAGGAAGCAGTGGTGACGCGGAGGGTAAGCGGCCCGGATTCACCGATATGGTGGGCCGAGCCAAGTGGGACGCATGGAATGAGATCAAGGGCACCAGCCAAGACGAAGCAAAGAATCAATACATTGCTTTGATTGAGACGCTTAAAGACTAGCACCTTCACCGACGAGGCTATTGTGCGCTTAGAGTCCCATTCGAGCAGGCTTGATCGAAGGTGCTCTAAGCAAAGTACTTATCGAAATTCTCGTTAATCTGCTCTTCAATCTTAATTTTGAAGACCGATAGCAAGAAACCCAACTTGGCATCCATGACCACGAGTTCTTTGGTGACGACCAATTGACCGTTGACACCGCTACGCTCGAAATTTAGAGTGTTGCCATCCCACTCACTCTCCATGTCGAAAGACTCCGCCAAATGGTCGGCAACTTTCTGAGCGGCTTCCTTGGCTTTTTTGAGCCCGAGTTTATGTTTACGCTGTAGCGAAATATCGGCCATTTCTTACTCCGGTAAAGACTGGTGATTGTTCCACATTATTCGGAGGCACAGTATTCTGATGCACTAACACGGGCGTGTCACCCGCGCTAGGCTTACCCACTTTAGCCGTAGGTTGCCAACCCCAAAGTGCCAACATGACGAAGAACCCGACGACATAGGCTAGGACAACATGCCAGCCACCGCGCAGCCAGGCTCCTGCAGACTTAGCCCCCTCAAACATCCCCGACACGGCAACCCCAGCGGAAGAGCCAAACCACAACATTGATCCGCCAAAACCGACCGAATAAGCTAGCATGCCCCAGTCAAAACCACCTTGTTTGATGGCCAGCGCGGTGAGTGGAATATTATCGAAGACCGCCGATACGAATCCCAAAGCAAAGGCCGACTGCCATGAGGCGGGCGGAAGCTTATCGACCGGCATCATGCTGGCTGCAAAGACGAGAGACAAGAGGAACAGCGCGCCCTTGGCCGCACCGGGAACGAGCGACCAATTGGGTGCGCGTACGGGAGTCGCCACCAAGATTGCGGCCCAAACGGCGAGGCCAAGCCAAGGAAATTTTGAGGAAAGTGGCCCCATGCTCTGATTGGCATAAACGTTCATGGCAATGGCCGCGACCAAAATGAGTCCGACGATGCCCAGGCGGGTCCACTCAACGCGGTGGCCACGCCGTTCATTTTTAAGAATCGGCTGATGTTTATGCTGTTGTAGCGCGGCCGGAATACCGCACACCACAAGAGCAACAAGCGCTGCAATATAGGCTGGGAACACTGCCATCGGGCTGATGCCCGCCAGCCACATCATGGTGGTGGTTGTGTCTCCGACCACTGATCCCGATCCGCCAGCATTGGAGGCGGCCACAATGGCAGCGACGTAGCCAATATGTACCTTATGGCGAAATACAGTCTGCGCGATGGTCGCACCGATCAGGGCGGCTGCGATGTTGTCCAGGAACGAGGACAAAACAAACACCAAAACTAAAAGAACAAACCCACCCTTCCAGTCGTCGGG
>JANLRI010000711.1:0-2032 GCA_031361565.1 Betaproteobacteria bacterium
GGCAGGCGAGCGTGGCGGGGGCCTGGCATCAAGGCCTACGTGCGTGAGTATCTTCTCAATCGCCGGTCGTTCGAGAATCGCCGCAATCACCTTCAGCTCACCACCGCAGTTCGGGCAATGTTCGAGGTCCAGGTTAAACACCCGCTTCAGTAGCTTCGCCCACCCCAAGCGCATCGGGCGGCCTTGAGCTGCCTCGCCGTCCTTCGGCGATGGCGCTCCTTGAGCAGGCTCCTCGCATGGTCGAGGCACTACCTTGGCACGCAGCTTGGCGTTTGGGGCCAGCACCCCGTGGAACCGAATCAGATGTAGCCTTGGTCTTGGCACCAGCGCCGCCAGCCGGAACTGCCGTACCAAACAATCAGCACGCTGAGCTTGCACTTACGCTCCGCTCTGAGCATTTCCCTTACTGGAGTCGGAGCCGCCCTCCAATGCTCGGAAATACCCATTTTATCGCCCAGTATCACGCAGTCTGAAATTAAAATATGGCGTTTACCTGACGCTCCCGCTGAAGATGCAATTAAATTGATTGCAAACACTCTCGGCGCTGGGACAGTGTTTTCTGGGAACATACCAGCACTCTGATCGCCCGAATCTGCTATCAAGGAAATGAGACTTTACTTCGATAAAAGCGAGCTTTCAGATCTTTGGCTAATCCTGAATTGGGGCCGTAAACGCTTGCGGTTATGATGAAAGCCCAATTGACTTTCCTATATCAAAATGACCGTAACACCTTTTACATTGACCCCTAAGAGTCAACTACTCGGCAAAACTCTCGCTAGTGGCTGGACTCTTGTTGAGCAGTTCATCCCCACAAAAAACTCTACTGGAGGAACTTTTGGGGTTGGTTACAAAGCGACGCGAGGCGAGGCAGTCGCGTTTGTGAAGGCGGTTGATTTTGTGGCGGCAGTCCGCGCTGCTGATCCGTTCGTGGCCCTTCAGGAGCTATTGGATGAAGCAACCTTTGAAAAAGACGTCCTAGCTTATTGCGCGGACCAAAGGATGACTCGTGTATTGAAATATCTGGGTCATGAGTATTTCAACCCAGGTGATTCGGCGGATTTGCATCATCGGGTGTCTTGTCTGATCATGGAGCTCGGTAGCGAAGACCTCCGGGGAATGTTGAATAGTACCGGCGTTCGCACTTGTACATGGAACTTTGAAATAATGCGCGATGTAACACTTGCTTTGGCGCAACTTCACAAAGGCGGCATTGCCCATCAGGATATAAAACCGTCGAATGTCGTGAGCGTAGCGTCCTCGACGGAAGCGGCCGAGAGCCGTGTAAAGGTAGGTGATCTTGGCCGCGTGGTGCGTCGTGATGTCAGCGGCCCCTTCAATGCCAACACATGGCCAGGCGACGCAAGATATATGCCCCCTGAACGCTGGTACGCTCACATGCCACCGGATTGGACCGACGCGCGAGAGGCAGCGGACGCATATATGGTTGGCAGTCTCCTCTTATTTCTGTTCACTGGAGCTTCATTGCAGATGCTGGCTTTCCCTTATGTGCCCGATCAGTTCAAGCCGGGGGAATGGCAAGGAGCTTTTGATCAAGACTTGCTCGCCGTGCTTCAGCACGCTCATGACAAGGTTTTGGTCGAAAGCTTGTTGCCAAACGTGACTGAGCAATTCCGTGATGAGGTTCTCGCGCTAGCCAAAGCTTTGACGCAGCCAGACCCTAGGCTTCGTGGCGACCGCCGTGCGCGTCAACAAATAGGCCGTCCAGTCGGAATGGATCGAATCCATCAAAAATTCATGTCGCTCGCGGGGCGAAGTGCGGCGATTGATCGCGGTAGACGAGCTGCATGAAGTCAAATCTGCCGACGCGTCGTTTGATTCCTAAGTGGCGGCCAGTTGCTGCTACCTTGCGTACTCCAGACGCCGCACCTATCGCAGTGAACAAAGCCGATTCGCTGGTTCTCGATCATGAGGAATTTGATCGAGCAATTCGACTGTGGAAGGAAACGAAAACACCGGGTGCGCTCGGAGATCTTCTCTCCTCCTCGACCACCGAGAAGATCGTCCACGACGT
>JANLRI010000004.1:0-3526 GCA_031361565.1 Betaproteobacteria bacterium
CGAGTAGCTGCTCGACAAATGCGCCACCCAAGGTGAAATCGGTGCGCGCATCTTGTCCATCGGTAATCTTGGCGCCACTTTCGGATTGATCATGCACCAACCAATGATGTAGATCAAATACAAAAACGCCAGGAAGAAACCGGGGAACATGGCTGCGGCATAGAGCTTCACCACCGACTGACCGGCCACAGCCGCGTACACGATAATCATCACCGAGGGGGGAATCAAAATACCCAAGGTGCCACCGGCCGTAATCACACCGGCCGCTAAGCGGGTGTCATAACCGGCGTTCAACATCGGGCGCATCGCGATCACGCCCATGAGGACCACCACTGCGCCGACCAAGCCGCTGGCAATACCCCAGAAGGTGGAGATTACCAGTGTCGTTACCGCCAAAGAGCCTGGCACACTACGGAAAGCGAGCTGCACACTGTGGAACATCTTGTCCACCAGTGCGCCACGTTCCATCACGTAGCCCATCAGGACAAACAGCGGTATAGACAGTAAGACATCGTTGTTCATCGCTCCAAAGGCGCGTTGCACCATAAGCGAGAAAATCTTGTTGTCCAACCAAGGAGCGGTGGGGTCGTAGAAGGCGACAAATCCGAACATCATGCCCAAACCCATCAGGGTAAAGGCGGTCGGAAAGCCCATCATGATGACCACCACGATGAGGCCTAACATCGTTAGGCCTAGTGCTGCATTGCTCATCATCCCCTCATCCCCTGTGATTTCTCAATCGCTAACTGACGCGCTTCTTCGTCTACAAATTCACTGCCTGCCAATTGTTGACCGACCACATCTGATTCCTCGACGTCTTTCAGTCTCGGCGTCCATTCACCGGTTTTGATGCAAACCAGGCAACGAAGAATTTCGGCGATGCCTTGCATCAGCACTATTCCACCCGCTAGAGGGATGATGAATTTAAAGGGATACACGGGCAGTGGGTCGGCATTAAAGGTTTGCTCGTGAATGCTGAGCGAATCCTGAAAGTAGGTCCAACCAGCCCAGGTGAGGGCGGCGATACCGGGTAGGAAAAACAGGATGTAAAGCACTAAGTCGATGGTGGCTTGGGTGCGCGGCTTCATATTGCCGTAGAGGAAGTCGCCGCGCACATGGCCGTCATGGGCCAAGGTGTAGGCGCCGCCCATCATGAACAAGGTGCCATAGAACATATTGCTCACATCGAACACCCAGGCGGTGGGGGCGTTGAGCGCATAGCGCTTAAATACTTCGACCACCACCAGCAACATGAGCGCGACGATGAGCCAGGTGAACGCCTTTCCCACCCAAGTGCTGATGCCATCTGCGGTGTGCAATAGCTTTTGAATTTTCATTGGCGAATCCTTATGATCCGGAGCGGCTGAAAACTGCTTAGGAGCAGCATTTAAGCCGAACAAGACAGGTTGTAAGACTGCGGGCTAAAAGCACCGACGTCATACAACTTTCAGTACGAGCAACGAAGCTCTGCAAAAACAAAGCCAGCCAAGGCGTGATGCCCAGGCTGGCTGACCAGCACAGCGGCGGATTCTTTTGTTGTTAGCTCAGAGCCGCCACTGAGGGAAGCTCCAAGTAATAGAATCGCGCCGCTTATCGGGGCTTCATTCCTAAAGGAATTAAGCCTTCTTAGTGAAGTAGTGGTTGTAGGCCATTTTGAAATCGACCATGTAATCATTCTGCCAGCGGCCTGCTTTCTCGGCAAAAGCGCGCTGCGATTCCATCACACGCTTGAAGTGTGCGTTTTCTGCGGAGCGCTTGGTGGTGACCTTGTCCCATGCCTCGAGTTGTGCTTTAAGAATTGCATCTGGCGTCTTGTAGAACTTGATGCCGGCTTTCTTCATCTCGTCGTAGTCTTTCGAATTGCGGTCGATGGCTTTCCAGCTCATCTCGGCGCTCGAAGCTTGAACGGCAATTTCGATGATCGACTTCAGCTCGGGAGCCAAAGTATCGTACTTGGCTTTGTTGAACAAAATCTCGAGTTGCTCGCCCGACTGATGGAAGCTTTGCAACATGCAGTTCTTGACGACATCCGGGAAGCCCAAGATGCGGTCAGATGTGGCATTGTTGAATTCAGCCGCGTCGATCAGGCCACGGTCGAGAGCAGGAACAATCTCGCCACCAGGCAGTGGGTTAACCGATACACCCATTTCAGTGAACACGTCCACGGCCAAGCCGACGGTACGGTACTTCAGGCCTTTGAGGTCAGCGACCTTGGCGATAGGCTTCTTGAACCAGCCGAGTGGCTGTGTAGGCATCGGGCCGTAAACATGCGATACCACGTCCATGTTCAATGATTTGTAGATCTCATCCAGCAGGGCCTTGCCGCCGCCGTACTTGTGCCAGGCCAGAACCATGTTGGGGTCCATACCGTAGGCTGGGCCGGAACCCCATAGCGCCAAGGCTGGGCTCTTACCGTAGTGGTAGGCCAACACGCCATGACCACCATCCAAGGTGCCCTTGTTGACAGCTTCCAGCAACTGGAAAGCGGGAACCACGGCGCCAGCAGGCAGCACTTCTATCTTGCTACGGCCACCGGCCATGTCATTGACTTTCTTGGCGAAGTCATTGGCATACTCATGGAAAATGTCCTTAGCGGGCCAAGTGCTTTGGAAGCGGAAGGTAGTGGTTTGAGCCACAGACACCATCGGTGCTGCGACGGCGCCGGCGGCAACGGCTGCGCCTTTGATTAGACTACGACGACGTGAAGGACTGCGTTCGCTCATTTAGGGTCTCCAATGAATTTAAGTTAGCCCAGTATGATAACCCTCCATGCACCGTTTGTCGGGCTAGGGTTAACACCGAGCACCGTGCTCAACATTCTTGACCTAGGTCAATGCCAAGCGCAGGTGCCAGTCCCCTTGTCGTATGGATATGAGGTGAAAATTAATTTCGTGGGTATCCCAGTCATCCTCGTTGCGGGCTTTTCCCAGGCCGCAAGGCACCGCGTGATTCGTGACGCGCTAAACAAAAGCGGGCTCAGCCGAGCGAAAGCAGACCCCAGTCGACGAGGCCAAGTCGGCCGCGTGGCATGGCTGGACCATCAAGATAGTTTGGTGCGAGCCCCACAGTGCCAACTCCAGCCCGATCAGAGTTTCGTGGCCTGTGTCTGTTGTGCGGGCTCCCTGGTTTTCACCACCCATCTCGGCCGTATGCTCAGGCAGGGGCCCTGGGTCGGATTGATGATTTCCCTTGGCGCTCGCGCCGAACCGACCCGCATGCTTAGGCTGCTCGGCTTCGCCCCTTGGAGCGAACATCTCGGCCCGATTCGGCTGTTCTCGGTGATGGACGAGACCGCCTTGGCATTGTGCGAGCAGGAAGACCATCACTTGCATCAGATCGCATTGCAACAAAAAACCAGTGCTGAGCAGGTGCTACAACCCGGCGAGAGCTTGCCAAACGATCTCTTTGGATTAGGCCAACAAACCTAGTTAGGAACAGGGGATGAACAAGAGAGTGCTAAAAATCCCAGAGTTTTGATGACGAACGTTGTTTTAAGACGACCTTGTCAGCCAACGCATCCAAAACG
>JANLRI010000016.1:0-25002 GCA_031361565.1 Betaproteobacteria bacterium
CATCTCACCGGCCTTTCGGGGAGTACGTATATGGCGCTTTCACCTTTTTCGACCTTCCCAGATTTGCAGCTTGGGCTGAGAAGTCCGCCGAATCCGGTGCGAGTGTGTTGATTGCACTGCCAGATGATGAGAGCGTTCGGAAGCTTTTCGGAGGATGGAATCAAATGTCGGTGAGTTCTAGGTATCATCTGGCGGCGGATGAGTCTAAGAGAGTGAGCGGTGCTCAATTGCTCATCAGGAATTACTGAGATGCCCACACTTCGGATTGCTGTCCTTACGGACATTCACGTGCATGATCCAGTAACCCACCCGTCTGCGCCATCGCATGCTCGGAGGACCCCTGTTGGCCAACCCTCGCATGACCCGTTTCTCTCGTTACATGAGCTAATTGCAACAAGTCATATCGAGGCAGACCTTCTCGTTTGTTTGGGCGACCTAGGCCACCAGGCCCATCCGGAATCAATAATTGACTCTTGGACCAAGATCCGAACAGTTCAAGAGAAGCTTGGTGGGATTCCGCTGTTGGCGACAACAGGGAATCACGATGTTGACTCGTATCGTTCCTACACTCCGCACGATCCCACTGAAAGTGTCCGCTTTCGGCTCGAAGAGTACCCAGTAGCTGAGCGACATTTGCGCATTGAGTACTGGGCCGATGATTCTTGCGTAATTGAGAGGGATTCATATCGGATCGTGCTACTCAATAGCAGTTCGTTGCATCATACGAAGGAGGATGCGAGGCACGGCGAAGTTTCCGTGTCAGCGATAGCTCGCCTGAATGAGAAGCTGGGCACGTCGACCAAGCCAATCAACATTCTGGCCTGCCACCATCACCCTCAAAGATATGGAGATATTGATCAGGACGACTACCAAGCTCTTCGAAACAGTGAAGAGCTTGTGGCAATGCTCGATAATCGTCCTGACTCATGGGCGATCTTGCACGGTCATAAACATCGCCCGCGAGTCCGTTACTGTGCCGGAAGTTCCTCATCGCCCGCGTTGTTTGGAGCCGGTAGCTTTTCAGCGATGCTGAGCGGCGAGGTGCAGTCCGCCGGAAATCAGTTTTATCTTCTGACTTTTGACCCGGACGCCGCTACTAGTTTGGGGCTCGAACTCGCTTGTAGTTTTCAAAGCTGGACTTGGCGGTTAGGTTCAGGCTGGGCTCCGCAAAATGATGGGATGGGGCTACCCCCCGTCGGTGGGTTTGGTTGCCGACGGGCACCCCGTGAACTGGCGACCGAGATAGCGGCAGCCATCGGAAACACACGGACGTATTGGGCCGATTTGCTTGCCGCTGTTCCAGTGATGCGATTCGTTGGTCCCGACGATTTGCTTCAGGTTTGTAAACGTCTTGAGATCGATGGCTTTCTTGTGAAGCGCGATCAGGGGTCGAACGCTGTCGAATACATCCAAAGAGACCCCGAAACGCAGGTGGCTTCGCATGCTTGATGAATCGTTCGCTCTGCCTTCTGAAAGCTTCAATGCTCGAACCCTGACACCGCCCGAGGTAGCCCGAACCTTCGTCGCTCCTTCCGAATTCTGGACTCTGCTTGATCGCAACAATTGTTTGTTGGTTGGACCGCGCGGAAGTGGCAAGACGACCCTGCTAAAGATGCTTTTGCCGGACGCTCTCGGTAATTGGAAACACGAAAGAGCGCCCGATGCGCGGAATCGGTTGGCATATCTCGGAGCCTTCGTGCCCGCAGATCGGCTTTGGCGAGAAGACTTCCTCGTCGCCACTCGGAATCTTCCGGAACCGTGGGCTCTTCGTTTCGGCAAGGCGAGTTTTGTCACCCAGACACTCCGCTCGATGTGTTCGAGCGCTGTAATCAGGGTCGACCCGGAGAATCCAAAGCTGATCAGTCGCTGCCGAGAGGTCGCCAAGTCGTTCGGCCTGGATTTGGGATTCCCCGACCTCGAAGGACTGGTTCGAGCTTTCGGTGCCCAGATTCGCGACATCGGAAGCTCATCTGTCCGTGCCGGTTTTCTGGGGCCAGACGACGAGCGCGCAAAATTGCTGATGGAGTCCTCGGTTTTGGACGTGTCTCTGGTTGAAAACTGTGGAGTTCTCGCCGACCTTCTGACGGATCTACTTCCGGCCGGAACTACTTGGGGTTTGTTGTTCGACGAGTTGGAGCTGGCACCCGATGGGGTCGTTAGGGAGCTGCTAGCGCTTTTGCGGAGCACGGATCAACGAGTGTCTTTCAAGTTGGCGCTAAATCCAAACACGCCGGAGCTTCGGCGGTTCCGAATCGTCGATGATGCGCAGGTGAACCAGGATTACGCGGTGGTTCCGTTGACATACGGGAATAAGGAGGCAAGTGCCGGCTTTTCGCGTGAACTGGTTGGCGAACTCTTGCGACGTCGGCCAGGCTGGGAGGATGTGACGCCGGAGGCCGCATTTGGGCCCTCTTTATTGGACTCTGCAGATCGAACGGCCAGTTATGCCGTCGGAAGCGCGAATCATCGAAGGTTTGCTGCGCTCGCAGAACGGGACCCAAGCTTCAAGGAATACCTCGCTCGCCGCAAAGTCGATTTATCGCGAATGGATAAACTGACCCATGGCGAACGAGCAGCTACGGTGCGCAAAGTTGTTCATATTGTGTTGCTTCGGCATGAGTACACGCGGGCATCGATCCCAAGCGTACAGCAGGGATCGGCAAAAGAAATGGCAGCCAAGAGCAGGCGGTCGTTCGGGGCGTACGCAGGTTGGTCGGAAATTGCTGCCCTGTGCGAGGGAAATCCGCGGTGGCTGATCTCGTTTGTATCCCGAGCATTGGATAGACAAATACACCCCCAGGAAAGAAAGGGTCAGCCGGCGATCGATACCCGGATACAGGTACAAGAGATCGAGCGAACTGTATCCGTGTTCCGTGCGTTTCTCCGGAGTGTTCCGGTGATTGAAGGTGATTGGGGCCGCCGTGGACTGATTGGTTTCATTGACAGAGTCGGGTCATTTTTTTCCGATGGTGTGGTCGGTCCTGAGTTTAAAGCTGATCCAGTATTGAGCTTCATCGTTGACTCTTATGCGAGCGAGGAAGTAGTCCGACTTCTCGGCGTCGCGGCCGCCGTGGGGGCGATTGTGCCGGTTGGGGACCGTGCTGAAGGTGTGTTCCTGGGTGGCTTCGCAGGCGCTCGTTTTCGACTTAGTTTTCTCCTTTCTCCCTACTTTTCGCTCCCGACTGTCCTGGGCAGGGGCGGTGCCCTTTCTGGCGTTCTCGCAAAGGGCAAATCTTCCGCGGGGGAGAATACGCTTCTGTCGCTATTAAAGGGAGAGGACGAAACCGGTGTCACAGACTGAACATCTATGGTCAGTACCGCTTAGCGATCTTGGGGTCAGGGTGCGCGTCAACGGACTTCCAATGGTCAGTGCACTTTCACATGAGTGGCAAGGTGAATTCGCAAACTCTCCGCTCATCTATACGATCGGGTATGAAGCACGCTCGCGGTTTGTAGCTTCAGCTTTGCGGTCCAATTCCAGCACTCCGACGTTGGCATGTCCGGTCAACAGGCGTCGCACTCTTTCTTTCGAGTCGAATCTCGCCTGGGCAGTGGCTCAGGGCTTTACCATCGTTGAGCAGACTGAGTCCTCTCTTGCTGCCGGATTCCGTGCGATCACAACTCATTTGGCGGAATGTGACCGGGATCGAGATGGACGCCTACGAGTCGTTGTCGACGTCTCGTCGATGAGCAGGGTCCGGCTTGCATCAGTCCTTTCGGCAATTGCTCGGGTTTGCGCTTTTGGCCCTGTAACTGTTCGCTTTCTCTACGCTCCGGTTGCATTCTCGGAGCCACCGGAAGACGTGGCCCCTGTCTCAATATTTGAGGCTGTAGGCCCTGACTTCGCTGCGATCGAACAAGAATGGGACCTTCCGCTAACTCTGCTTATTGGTCTTGGGTACGAACCAGATCGCGCGTTGGGTGCGCATGAATACCTCGAACCAGATGAGACTTGGATATTTCTGCCCACAGGGACTGATCATCGGTTCGATGATGCGCTCATCAGGACGAATAGCCATATTCTCAGTCTCGTCGATCCCGTAAGACAGTTCGCGTACTCGCTGGCAGAACCAGGTGAGATTTGGCGGTTGATTTACTCGATTACATCTGGAGCTCTCAATCGTTCTCGGGTAGCTTTGGTGCCATTCGGGCCAAAGCTGTTTACGCTGGCAAGCCTCCTCGTCGCGTTTTCGTTTCCCGGGCGAGTTTCCGTATTGCGTGTGTCGGCTGGTGAAGGGGAAGCTACAGAGGACCATGAAGCTTCTGGCTCGGTAGTCGGGTTCGACGTCGAATTCTCCTCTAAGAGAGCGGAACCGCGTCGCTGAAGCGTCGGCGTTGGGTACACGTGTTGTCGAGTTGTGGGGGGTTCATCCATTCGTCCATCGGGGTGCGTGCGATGGCTCAGCTTTCTGATTCGGAGCTTGGTAATAGGCGGGATTTGGTATCAATAGATCCGCCACTCGGTGGGCGGCGTCGGACTGGAGCGGGCGGCGGACGTGGGTGTAGATGTCGGCGGTGATTCGTTCGCTTGAGTGGTTGAGGCGGTCTTGAACGACCTTCATTGGGATGCCAGCCTCGAGTGCGAGGGTGGCCCATCCGTGTCGTAGGCCGTGGAGGCCGATCACGGGGATCACTTCATCGGGGTGCTCGGCGTTGTAGCGGATCTGCGCTCGCTGGAACTCCTTAGAGAAGCGCTCAGGGTGAAGGTAGTTGCCATCGGGTCGGCTAAAGACGAGGTCTCGATCGTGCTCGCCCATCTGTTCGCAATTCGGATCGATTGATTCGCAGGTATGAATGTCGCCGTCGAAGCGAGGGAGCACCCGGCGGGCCGTGAGCATTGCAAGTGTCATGGGGTCGAGAACGATTTCGTGGATGTTGCCGGTCTTGCCGTAGGGCTTTACGACGATTTGATGTGCGACCGAGGTGACGCTGAGAATGAGCTTGGCGGCGCCGTCCTTGAAGTCGATGTCTCTCCATCGCAGCCCAAGGTTGGCTCCTCGGCGATCGCCTGAAGTGGCCACGAACGTGAAGGCGTCGGCGTGTTGGTGATCGGTTGCTCGGCACCATTCGAGGAACAACCGTGTTTGTTCGCCGGTCCATAGTTTTCGCTCTGGTCGGGTTTTCGGGGCACGGGGTGGCGAAGCGTTGGCTGCGACGTTTTGGTTCAGCAAACCAAGCTTTGCGGCATCTTTCAGCGACTTGCTGATGATGGTGTGGATGTACCGGACGGTCCGGATGCCAAGCGTACGTTCGTCTTCGGTTCCTCGCTCTTTGGAACGAGCGACGATGCGTGCAACCGCGTCCTTCGTGATCGTCTTGGCTCCCGGAACGTTTGACCGCAATTCGGCTGCGATTGCTGCGTAGGACCAGTCTTCGGCTCGTCGTTGCTCGATGATTGCATAGACCTGCGCTGGGTGGCGGCGGTTTTTCGGCCCGGGGATTGGCTCGGGTTGGTCGAGGAGTTTTCGATACAGGTCGTTGAGATGGTTTGGCGTGAGTTTCTGCATTCGGATTCCGCCGATGGCAGGTAGTACGTGTACTCGCATGTTTCTCGCGTAGGACTCGTGCGTTGATGATTCGACTTGCAGGGTCAGCGCGGGCAGCCACATCTTCTCGACGTAATCGATGTAGCGAAGCTTGGATGGCTCGACCCAGGTGCCGGTTTCGAGTTGCGTGAGTGATGCGCGAAGTGCTCGTTCGGCTTCGACCTTGGTTGCGAATCCGCCTTGCCATTTCTGACGCCGAAGTCCGGTTGAGGGTTGGTCGATTCGGTGGGCGAAGTACCAACTGCTTCCGCGTTTCCCTACTGTTCCTTGTGGCATTTTTGTTAGCGCTCGTCTCCGGGTGGGTACCCGAGCAGCAGGCCGACAAGTTGCGGAACCGGGATGAGGACCCGTCGGCCGATGTGCATTGCTGGCACGTCGCCGGTACGGATTCGCTCCCGGATCGTTCGCTCTGAGACACGTAGAAGTGCGGCGACCTCGTCGATGGTGAGGACGGCTTTACCTTCGATCCCAAATGCGAGCATCCAATCGTCGCTGCTGGGTTGACTTGGGAGCGCTTGGGTGATTCCATCCGGCAGGGCAGTGCGCTGAGCCCGAAGAGTGCGGAGTGTTGTCTTCATTCTGTCATCTCCTGAGGTCGTTGTGCTTGAACTAATCGCACCGCAGCGCACATCATCGGATTCTCAGGCGGCTTGTCTTCTTTGGCGTCACGACGATCGAGGCCGACGGGATTGAGCCGTGTTGCAAGAGCGCAGTACCCGGCTTCATCTCGCGGAGCACTTTCATATCGATGAGCGCGAGGCCAGTTGCTGGGAGTCGATCGTCTTGTCGTTCGCCTCGGTGGCGGGAGAGAGTTGCCGGTACGTGCTCGTCACCGCCGAGCGTGGACGCGTATCGCAGGCCTTCGAGGTCAGTCATTCCTGGAAACCAGACCTTGCTCAAGTGATTCGTCATGACGATCTCGGCGCGATCTTGTATCTCGAACGGATCTGGGCAATGGACTGCCAAACAGTTACGAGTTGCACGCCCAGGCCAGCGAGAACACTCGCCCACTCGGGTAAGTCGTCGAGCTGAACGTTGCCTGCTTCATCAATCAGGATCAGCAGTTGCCGGTCGAGCGCTCCGCTATGAAGATTGCGTTGGGTCACTTGGTTCACGATGTCGCCAAGTAGCCCGCCAAGAACAGCGCTGACTCGTCCCTTGTCGGCGAGTGGAGCGTTTACGTAGAGGGTGTTGTTGGTACCGTCGCTCATCAACCATTGAAGATCTATGTCGCAACCGTCTGCTGAGGATCCAATAATGGGATCGATCCAGGGCCATACGATGTTGTTCGCCGTTCCGTATACCGAGCCCATCGTTCGGTTGTCTTTGCTCCAGAAGCCGATGAGTGTGTCTGATGCGAACTGGCCGAGTTTGGAGATCTCGGGATCGGTGGAGGCGCACATCGCCCGAAGCAGCGGTGCGATGAGTCCTTCGTCGCCGTCTTTGGGCATGTCTTGGCGATTAATCCATTGGGCAACGTTCGACATCGTTTGGCCGTCGCTGACAGCAGCGACTGCCAGCATTGCTGAGAGCAAAGACTCTGCTTGCTGCTGGAAGAAGGCAGCGCCTTCGACACCGCTTTGGTTCGGTGCCGATTTGGTCAGCTGCGATGCCGCTTGCATGGCTCCGGTGATTGTGCGCGCATTGCGTAAAGGGGACCAACACGAACTTCCAAGCCGCGTGTCGCCGGTTGGGTCGAAGCTTTTCACGTCGCCTCGTCGCGATCGGTGAAGCAACGTTGCGTCGAGAAGGTCGCCCTTTACAGACACGATGATTGCTGGTCCAGTCCAGTTCAGGATTTGTTGGATCGCGAGTGTGCTTTTGCCTGAGCGTGATGGGCCGACCATCATGACTGCACCGGCTCCATTCCGTTGGCGACGCGTGCGCGTTGCGAGTGTTCGTGCTCGTTCGGTCAAGACGTACTGCCGCCCGAATCGGCCGAGAAGAACGCGGCCCGGCTCGTTCGGCTCTTTTGCGAGCATTGGCTTGAGATCTTTGGTCGTGGCCAAGCGAGCGTTCGTACCCGATCCCATTCGTTTGCGTGTGTCGAGCGATTCGTGATTCGGTCGGAATAGTCGAATGATGCTGATGCTCAGTGCGCATACCAACACAAATGCGATGGCAGAGCAGATCCAATACGCGATGGGTCCGGGGAGAACGGATGCAATCTCGGGTGGCCATGCGAGCTTTGGGTTGTTGCTGTTTGCTGGCAGGTTTGAGACGAAGTGTTTGAGTGCTGCTGATGAAACCTTGAATAGAGTTCGGTGTGAGAGTAGTGCTGCGAGTTCGGCGCCGAGCCAGAGTGTTGCGACGATGCTTGCGGCAAAGGCGACGAGGGCCAGAATGGCGCCTTCAGGTCCGGAGTCGGTTTGGTTTGATCGTGGTTGTTGTGACATTGGCTTTTCCTTTGGTTAGTGGGTGATTTCCGGGATGTGTGGTGCGTGGTCGATGGCGGCGGTTTTGGCGCTGCTGTGGTGAAGGCTTTTGATGAATGCGTCAACGGCGTTGAGCTCGGGTGGGAGGAAGTTGTCGGCGAGGTGTTCGCGTGTTGCGGTTGGTGTTTCTGGCGCGACGAGGTACACGCGGTTTGTTTCGCGGCCTCTGGTGAGCGCTGTGTAGCCGTGTTCGTGTGCATAGGTGTCGTCGCCGAGCACGAGGACTTGGTCGACGGTGACTCCCTGGGCTTTGTGGATCGTTGTGGCGTATCCGTGCGTGAGGTGGCCAGCTTCGAGGTAGCTCAGAGGAATCGTCAGTTGGGTCGAGTCGGTCCGTTGAACGATCAGGCCATCGTTGGTAAGCGCGCTGATGGTTGCTCGATCGCCGTTACGAATGCCGATGTTTCGGTCGTTTCGGAGGGCAACGATTGAGTCGCCGATCGAGTAGTCGGCAGTGTCTGTCCGTAGGAGCGGGTCACCGATTGATCCGTCGGCTACGAGTAGCGCTCGAGCTCTTTTGTTGAGGTCGTCGACGAGATTGCGACGCGGCGCCAGCATCAAAACGTCTGAACCGCTTTGTTTTGCGGTGTACCAATCGGCGACGAGCCCGGTGCGGAGGTCTTCGGCGTTGTGGGACGTGATGACGTTGCCGTTTCGTTGGAGGCGTTCCATTGCTTGTTCGATCTGGCCGTTTCGGAGGTCGAGCACGGCCACTCGTTCAGCGGGGTCTCGTTGGCGGCGGTTTTCGTTCAGCTCCAGTAGGCCGAGTCGGGTGCTAAGCGCGCTGAATAGTCCTCCGGCTTCGACGGAAGGGAGTTGTTTGACATCGCCGATCAGGATCGTCTTCGACCCGGCTCCAGTCGTCTGTTCTAGGAGGCTTGCGAGTTTTCGGGTGCCGACCATTGCTGCTTCGTCAACGATGACGACGCTGCTCGCGTCGAGCTTTTGTTTGCCTCTGTCGAGGTCAATGAGTAGTCGTTCGATTGTTGTGGAGTTGATGCCTGCTCCGGCTTGGAGCTCAGCGGCCGCGCGAGCCGATGGGGCCGCGCCGAGAACGGTGTACCCGCTGCGTTCGTAGGCTGAACGAATCGCGTCGGCGGTGTACGTCTTTCCGGCTCCTGCCCAGCCACTAATGATCGACACCCCATCGCCGTTCATGGCGACTTGTTCGATGACGTTTCGTTGATCGTTTCCAAGCGACGGTCGTGCAGCGATCACGTCGTCCACAACGTTGAGTTGCACGAGGCCGACAGCGCGCTTCTGCATGGATGTTGCGGCGTCGACGGTTCGCTGTTCTAGGGCGAGCATTTCTGGAGTTGTCCAGAGTTCGGGTGTGAGCTGGACGGCGGAGCCGGAGTGGAGGAATTCGTCGATGCGATTGTCGATCGTGTGCAGATGGGCACCGTCTTTGGCAGCGGTGGCGATCGCTTGAACGATTGTTCTGCGGTCGAACGTTGCATGTTCGTGCGTGACCGTCGTTGCGAGCTCGGCGTCAGTGACGTGGAGTTGAGGTGTGCGTACTTCTTTTGGGAGCCGTGCTAACGATTCGAGCCATGGCTCGGCCCTGGTAATCCATTGGCTGCGAAGCGTGAACTCGTCGGGTTCGTACCCCTTTGGTGGTCGCGTGGTGAGTGTGGCGATCCGTGCTGCTTCGGAGGAGTGCATTCCGTTGCGGTCGAGTGCTTCGCGTATCTCGTTGCTGCGTGTTGAGAACTCGCGCACGGCGTTGCGGTTCACGCCGATGATTGGTGCGACGCCCTTTTCAACGTCACCCCAGAAGTAGCCGAGTCGTTCGGTGAGTTCGGCTCGCAGTTCTGCTTGGAAGATGAATCCTGCGGTTCGTGCGTGTTGGTAGAGGGGTCGTCCATCGAGTGCCGTGAATCGGTCGTCGGGGCCGCGGGTGACGTTGGCGACGATCACGTGAACGTGAAGTTGTGGATCAAGGTTGCGGCTGACGGTGTGGCTGATGGAGAACCCGATGAGTCCGTCACCTGCTACTCGATCGACGCCTGCGGTACCTCGACGTGCTCCGATCGCGTTCTGTTCGATGTAGCCGATGGCTGCAGTTTTCGCAGCGTCGATCGCCGCCATTGTTTGTGTACGTACGTTCTCGTTGCCGAGGGCGTGGAGGATCGACACGTCCTTCCCGACGGAGAGGGCGAAGTCGAATCCGAGGTTCTTTGTTGCTCGTTCAGCGAGTGGTCCGCTGCCGTCGGGTTTGAGGCCGTCGAGGATGTTGAGGATTGTTTGGCGGTCGGGGAGTTCCGTAATGCCTAGGTCGGCGGCGAGCTTTCCGACGCGTTTCACTTCTTGGCCTTCGAGGTAGTAGCCCTCGATCGGGTCGTTCATTTCGCTGAGGTGATACAGCTTGTTTCCGGCGCCGATCCGGCCGATCGACATAGTCATCTCGAGTGCCCCTTGCTGCCGGTTTGATTCGACGTCTTAAACCGGTTGAGTGCCGTTCTCGGGACGAGTAGTCGGCTGCCTACGACGATGACGGGTAGCCCCGTCTGACCGTTTGTTGTTCGATACGAACGAGCGAGTTCGTACGCGTGGGTTCGCCCGATCCGAAGGATCGCAGCAGCTTCGCTGACAGTCAGGAACTCTGCCTCTGTGCGTTGCTCGGTCATGGTGTCCGCCTTTCAGCGCGTCGTGCTCTTTGGGAGCTGCGATCACAATCAAGGAGGGGCGTTATACAACCGTCTTCAAAAGCGTTACTTCGGGGAATCTTCTGAAAATTGTTTTCAGGTAACGCTTGAGCAAGCGTTACCGAATCGTTACTCAACCGTTTTCGTGCCGGGTCTCTGCGTTTTTGCGCCATTTGGATTGGCCTCTCGATGCCGTTTGCGTCCCTCGTTGCGAGGTGCTTTGGGAGACATCATGAGGAAGGCCGGTTGCGGCATCGGTTGCGGCATCGAGATTTTTTGAAGAATTTTCGAGAAAATTTGCCGCAACCATGGGTTGCCGGTTGCGGCATCTGGTTGCGGCGTTTCCTCGAAGGGACCGAAATCGCCGCAATGACGCGTGTCCGTTGCGGCACTTCGTTCTGGCCGGTTGCGGCATTTTGAAAATGCCGCAACCATCGTTCAATCGGTGTGCTTTACGCCGCAACCGAGGCCGGCGCTGGGTTTGCAGTTGCTCGGTTGCGGTGATGCTTGGTTGCGCCGTTGTGGTCGTAGGCCCATGTGTGCGACCGAAGTTGGTGGGGCCGTTGTTGGTTGTGGGTACGCAAAAAATGCCGCAACCGGGTGGTTGCGGCATTTTCGATTTGCCCTGGCATTAGCCAGTGCAACTGTGTGGACTTTTGTTCGGTTGGTAGGTAACGGTTGCTGGAGGTGACAAGGTCGACAGGGGAGTTTGATCAGTGGCCGAGTACACCGAGGCTTGGCGCTCGACCTTGAGCGTCCTCAGAAGTGATCTCGGACGGGAAAGCCTGAAACGTTCAAGGAGTTCATGCCTTCGCGGAGGTAGCCTTCGAGTACCTCCCGGTGTGTATCCATTTTCTCCGGAGTTGCTGCAACCTGTCGTTGGTCTTGCGACCTAGTTCCGGTTTTTGAGGAAGTCGGTCAACGACATAAGGGAGGGCCTAGTCGGACAGTGTTGCCGGCGACAACTGTGTTTCATGATGAACGGCGCAGTATTGTGGATTTCGGATGTTGATAGCTTTGCACGCTGGTCAGCTCACGACTTGACGTTTTGGCCTTCCAGTGCGTAGAATCATTGGTAATCCATGAGGTCGAGGCCTGAATGTCATCATGGGGTTGTCTACCGGGTCAGGTCAGGCCCAAGACGACGTCGGTTGCGAAGTTTGCAATCCTGCGATGTTTATGAGATCTCTACGGAGGGTCCTGTCGTTACGACTGGGCCCTTTGTAACGTTCGTGGGGAGCAGAATTGCCTGAGAGTGTAGCTACGGTCGCCGGAAGCGTTGAGGCACTTGTCGCCAAGGGGAGGCTTCCAGGTTCAAGATTGGCAGTTCTACTTCGAGAGGCCATCCCTGAATGGACCCCGAGCGACTACGAAGTCGGCAGTCTGAAGGAGTTTGTTGCCAAGTTTGTACCCAACGTCGTTGTTGCAGGGCGTTCGGGTATGGACCTGCTCTACGGGATCCGTGACTCAACGAGCAACCCGGCCCCCCCACTCTCAGAAACGGTCGACTACTGGCGAATTTGGGTTAGTCCCCGCAGCCCACTCTCAATTGCTGTTGTGAGGGACGACCTCAGGCTTCGTTCAGTTGCCAGGTCTTTGTCAACTCGACCGGGGGAAGCTTTGCTCGTTTCTCCGGGGATGGAGGCACATCGAAAGATCGCTGAAACATTCCTTTCGGCAGTTCCCGAAAGGGATAGGCCTGCGCTTGAGACGAGGCTCCGATCGGATAGCGAGCAGTGGTGGCAGGCGTGGAATCGCGAGGTCAGCGGGGCCGGGTTGACTGAGGCTTGGAGCAAGTTCCGGCATGAGAAGCTCGGGAACCTTCTCGAGGAGTCGCTGCTCTCCGCTGGGTTCGATGGAGAAGCCGTCACCCGTATTTCGACGACCATTCGCCATCTGCGCTCGATCGGTGCTCATCGACTCGTAGATGGTCGGTCTGCGTCGGAAGGAAGTCCCGAACGTGAGTTGCTGCTTCAGGTGATCACTAAAGCGTTGAATCGGCTCACGACCGACGAGCTACGCGCGCTTAGGATTCCGGTTGGAGTCGTCATCGAAACGTTGATGCAACGCAAGTACCCTTAGCGAGTTGGAAGAGCGCAGCGGGGTGAGATTTCTTTTCGTCTACCAGGACAAAGGCGACCAAGCGAGAAACCTACTTGCTGAGCTTGGCGTGCGAGACGTCGAAGTGATCATCGCTCGCAGGGGCGCAGTTGGGCCGACTGACGAAGAGATGCTCGCAATCAAATCCGTCGAAGGAGCACAGGCGGCTGCGTGCGAACTGAACCGGAAATACCGAAAAGCCGTAGATCAATTCGTCGAATTCACGTGTGAGCCAAAGAAGTTCCGCTTTGGAGATCAGCAGCTGCGGGAGTGGTTAGTCCCGGTCAACAATCTGCCCGTCATCTTCGGCCTCCCGAGCGAAGCGTTTAAGGCAGCAGCGGAACGGGTGCCTGAACTCATTCTGCATGACGATGCCTTGTTGCTGGCTGACCAGATAAGTCAACACCGTTGGCCGTTTGCGACACTGAGCGCGGACCTACTCGCTCGGTTTGCCTCCGGCGAACAACTCGGTCCTCGAAGGGGTTGGAAGGCAGATTACGGCGTGGAGTTCGCCGGAAACGGTCGTGTGAGCTACCGCTATGTAGGCACGTGCGGTGAACCAGGGTGCAGCGGTCGGACAGAATGGCACCTAAAGGAGGGTGACAATACAACTCGCGAGAGCGCCGCTCGTATCTACTTCGCTCGAGTCGATCACGCATCCGGACCGCGAGTCGTCGTGCTGTACGTCGGTCCCCACCCAGAAGACGGAGCGAGCGCACTTTCGCTCAAACTTGATTGACAAGTAGGCCGGAGTGGTAGCAAATTGCCAATTGGCCAACGATTGTGATCAACCGACGATACCGACTGAACCTTGACGCACGAGACTTGCGTTTCTGAGGTCGCGCCAGGTTACGTGTTGGTCTCGCCAATGATCACGTGGTGGTCGTGCGAGAGGTGTACTCGGGTCGGTCTCAGCGCTTTCAGTTTCGCGATGCTGTCGGCTGCTTGGTTGGCACAGGTGGCGTCGTGAAGATTCGTTAGTCGCACGTTGGAGGTTTCCCAGTCGTTGGCGGTCCACAAGCATTGTCCGGCGATGACGATGGTTTCGTTGCTGGATCGTATGAGCCACTGATTGATGTCCTGGTGTGTGACCGGGTGTATGAAGCACCGATATTCCGTCTGCGATCTCTTGATCACCGTCGATGATCGTCGATCGATTGACCGGCATGTTGGCCCATGCGGCCACGGTGTAGAAGGGGTCAGAGGCGAGCACGTCGATCTCGGCTTGTTGTGCGTAGATCGATGCTGAAGGGAAGGACTGGTTTTGTCGGCAGTGATCGAAGTGAAGGTGGGTGTTCACGATGGTCAAGGCCGAGTCGGGGTCAATGTTGCGACTCGTTAACTTGGTGCGTAAGTCGCGATCCATTCGATGATCTTGTCGAACACTGCGTCGGGGACATCAACGACTGCGTTCTTAAGCGCTGTTACGACATCTCCGGGTGTTGGGATGCTGATCGGCCCGATACCAATATCGGCCAGGACGCTCATCGGTACAGTTCCTTGTCGTCGTAACCAGCGAGTGAGTCTTCGAATCGTTTCGCCGTCGATGCCAGCACGGGTCGTGATGTGAATCGTGCGACGGGGTAGGGGCCGTCGATCACCGATGAGTCAGCAAGTCGCCATTGGTTCGTTTCCCAAACGAGATCAAGTTGTGCGGTTGCGTAATCGTCGAGTGCGCCGCTCTTTGGGAACGACCATAGCCGCAGAAAGAAGATGTCGACGGTCGATGAAGTTAGGGTGTGGTTTCGTACTCGGGTGCTGATTGGGGCGAGTCGAAGGATGAGTCCTTGAAGGTCACCTTTGGCGAGAAGTTCGGTTTGGTGTTGCTCTGCGCGCTTACCTAACCGATCTCGGGCGTTGGTTGAGGTGATCGAGTCTGACATGGTGCGGGCGTCGGTTGGAGAGACGCCGGGGAAGAGCGCCTCATCCAACTCAAGGAACCGGACCGCAGCAGAAACTGCGCTTGTTTCGGATCGGTCCGCTCTGGGAAGTGTGATCGTCGTTGTTGCGCCGGGCTCGATCTTCGAGGGTGCGGGTTGCGCCCCTGCGGCTGCGGCCTTGACGGGGGACTTGGCCTCGGGCGTGGCGGTTTGGGTGTCGCCAGTGGTAAGTCGCCAGACGGAGGTGGCAACGATGACGGTGACGATTGCGCCACCAATGATCAGGGTTCGTCGCATGGTTCACTTGCCTGCGGCCGTGAAGAGACGGTTCACGATGGTGACCGCGAGGCCCGAGAGGAGTGCACCGACGACACCGCCGATGACCCAGTTCTTACCCGAGACGGCATAACCGGAGTTGCCCCACTTTGACCACGTCCATGAGCCGGCACCGTAGATGATGGAGCCGACGGACAGTGTAAGGGACAGGTACATGCCCCACTGGAGGAGGTTGGCCATGAGATCCGCGCCGGGGAAGTCTTTGGATGGTGTGACGGGGTCGAT
Organism: Betaproteobacteria bacterium; assembly: GCA_031361565.1. Lineage (GTDB taxonomy): Bacteria > Pseudomonadota > Gammaproteobacteria > Burkholderiales > Burkholderiaceae_E > JAPOKJ01. Next base: position 15,171 of record JANLRI010000016.1, read on the forward strand.
CTGGGCGAGGACAGACGAGATGATCGGGAAACGATCAATGGGTAGAGCGGACACGAGTGGGCCTTTCGCAGGATGTGGAGAGCATCCCCACGACCCAGCTACTCGCCATGAGAAGTCGTTGACCGCAACAAGAAGATTTGTATTGCGTTCGTTAGGCGCGCATAGCGAATAGCAAGGTGTGCACCGGAACCTCACCTCGGAACCGATGCACATCAGCCAGTCACTCACTCACGTTGTTGCGCGTTTGCGTGACCTTGTTGAGGAGCGACCAGAGGAACGGAGATCCATGATGAGCAGCACCCGAGTAGCCCTGAACCGAATCGTGATCGTCGGCCGAGCAGTCACCGAGCCCGTGACCCGCAACGTGAAAAGCCATCACGGCGAGACGACCCTGACCGTCTTCTCGATCCGCACTGCGAAGGACACTTACGTCGGCAGTGTGATCATGGAGATCCACGCCTGGTCAAGAGCCGCCGCTCAAGCTGGGCACATCAGCAAAGGCAGAACCGTCGCCGTCGACGGCCAACTCACCCAACACGAATATCTCGACACCGATGGTCGTAAACAAACTCGCACCGCGATTCGTGCCGACCGGCTTCAACTACTGGATGAGTCCGACTCCCAGGGCTGACAATTCCGGCTGCGGAATGTTCTTGGAAAGGTGCCTCGGATCGGCGTTGTGGGCAGTCACGGGCGGCTCCAGTCAGGCCGATCACGAGGGCTATTTTGGTGTGTCGAACACGCTGACAGGCGAACTGACGAGCAGCGTGTTTATAAGGAAGAGGGCGCACGGACATCGGTCGGGGGCACGCTCCGACTCCCTTGGCGCCAAGGCTCGGTTTGGCCTAGGCGATGCGCAATGGATCACCATTGTTCGCGAAGGCCTGTGCGATCACTCGTGAGTTATTTGGGTTCGATAGAGTCGGCAAAGTCATTACCCATCTCCCGTCCGGAGGACTGTTGATCTATTTGAGGGCGAGACCTGACATTGATTGCGGAGGTAAACGAAACGATCTCATCGAGGCCAAGACGATCAAAACCGTCGGCAATCACGGAGTAGGCGGCTTCCGTCGCTAGCCCAGATCCCCAGAAACGTTCGGCCACACGCCAACCGACTTCGATCGCTGGGGTGAAGTGTGCATCAAACGTTGCGGGCCAAAGCCCAACATATCCAAATGAACTCGCCGCTGCTCTTGAGGTCCATAGCCCAGAGCCCGAATCCATGCGTGTCGAAGTGATCCTCGATGCGGTCCACGAACGCGTCGCTCTCCTCTCGAGACAGTGGACGGGAAGAACTCCATCACCATCGGATCGGCGTTGAGTTCTGCGAACGGGGCACGATCGGGATCGATCCATCGACGAATTTGGAGGCGTTCTGTTTCAAGTTCACGGTCCACTAATGAAGCATTCCACTGAGCATGCGAAGCGCGTGGCGCACATTCTTCCGACAGTCTCGTGTAGGTTGGGATACCGTCGAGAGCGTGCAAAAGGCATCGATCAGCCTCGGGAGTGTTTCGGACGCGGAGCAGATATGCCGTGTAATTCATAATGGATTCTCCGAGTACGAAGGAACGTTGCTCCCGCCGTCTGCAGCGTTGGCGGAGACCCCTAGATCGATCGCTTCCGAGTTGGCGGGGGAGGCTGATGCTTGGCTGGCCTGGATTGATGGAATTGCGGTTGGTTGCGTACTCGCTCGGCCTAGGGGAATCGATCTCTACTTGGGTCGGTTGAGTGTTCTATCGTCGTTCCGAGGGCGCGGTATCGCTGCTCAATTGACCTCAGCCGTCGAAGACGCGGCGCTGGCGGGCGGCTTCGCTGGGGTTACCTGCTCGGTCCGGCTGGCGCTAGAGGCGAATCAGCGTCTGTTCGCGCGGCTCGGCTATTCAGAGGTCAGTCGTACTGCCCATCCGGGCTTCGAGTATCCAACATCGATCGATCTGCGCAAGTTGCTGCGCGACAATTCAATTTAAGTAGTCGATAACCATCCGTGCGCTTACTTCCATCGGATGGATTCCAACGTCTTCACCCCTCACACTGACAGCGGCAGGGTAGGTTGGTTGCGTGGACGACGGAATTCCAGCTCAGTTGCTGGTGCGGGTGACGGATGCGCAGCAGCGTCTGAATGAAGCGCTCGCTCGAATGGACGCAAACTCAATGAGAGAGCCTTCACTACTTCCTCGTTGGACGCGAGCGCATGTGTTGGCGCATCTCGCTGCGAACTCCGACAGTCAACTACGTCGATCAAGGGCTGCTGTGGAGGGCACCGAAGTTGACTAGTATCCGGGCGGTGCCGATGGGCGTGAGCGAGAGATCGAACTGCGATCCCAGCAAGACGCCGAATCGTTGATTCGAGATGTACAGGAGAGTGGTACCGCTTTGCATGATTTTTGGCGAGGTCTTGATTCTCAGGTGTGGTCGGCTGCGATCAAACAGGTGAAGGGACCTGATTTGCTACTTCGCGATTTACCGGGTCGGCGGTGGCAAGAGATCGAGGTTCACCTGGTCGACCTCGACATTGGAACGGGGTGTCAGAGCTGGTCTGACGAGTTCGTGGGCTTGTTTTTCCCCGGCTTCGGGCTTCGGTCGAACGAAGAATCCCAGCCGGGCAGCAACGTCCAACAGTCAGGGTTGACGAACGCACCGAGCTTGCATGGCTCTACGGCCGCACGTTGCCACAAGGCTTTCCGTTGCTACTCCCGTGGGGATGAGTCCGACGCACTCCCGGCGTTGGGGGGCAACTTCCTTTTTGCCTGTGTTGACTGACTCTTGTGTCGTTCCGATCGCTTTTGTCGCCCAGTTTGAAATCTGGTGATCACGTTCGGCTTGTGTCGCCCGCTAGTTATCCGACGCAGGAATCGGTGGACGTCTGCTTAGCGATTCTCGATCGTTGGGGTTTGGTAGGTGAAGTCGCGAGCATGCCCTCAGCGAATACGGGTACATGGCAGGAACCGACGAGGATCGACTCAAGGATGTAAACGACGCATTTCGAGATCCACAAGTACGTGCTGTTATCGCAACGCGCGGCGGCGCTGGCGCTTACCGGATCGCCGACCAACTTGATTTTGACGCCGTTCGTGCCGACCCGAAACCACTCGTTGGGTTCAGCGACATCACCTCCCCATCTCTCGTTACTGCACAACTGTGGGCTCGCTGTCGTTCACGGTTGCCTCTTCGGAACAACATGTGTGCCAACCGTGCGGCAACTCCTCATGACAACGGAGTCTCTTGCGCTGGAACGCAATCCCGACGCCGTTTCCGCAACAGTCGCTGTTCCTGGTCGAGCAACCGGGCCATTGATTGGCGGCAACCTTGCAATGATCGCCACGTCGGTCGGCGTTCGTGTTCCCGACCTAGAGGGAGCAATCTTGTTTCTTGAAGATCAGCGCGTCGTCGGGCTAGGAACCATCGATCGGCAACTAACACAACTCATTTCTTCCGGCACCCTCGACGGCATCGTCGGAGTAGCGCTCGGGTCATTCGAAGCATTTCGCAACTACAGCGACCGCGGTTGGACGTTGACCGACGTTCTTGCTGATCGACTCGGAAGCCTCGGAGTGCCAGTGCTCGGAGGACTATTCGCCGGGCATGACCTCGTTGATGCGCAGGGAGTCCCGGACCAGTCAGCGGTTCCACTCGGCACGATAACAACCATCGATACCGAAACCGGCACCCTCACAGCAGGACCAATCGTTCACTGATGCGCTTTGTGTAACGCTACGAACGGCACCGTGCCCAGAGGAGGCGGTCGAGGTCATTGCATAATCACTTGCGTACTTAGCAATGCGGTCACGCGAGCTAATGAGATCACCCGTATAACCGGCGCTTAAGGGCAAGGGCGAATCCTGCTCGTAATGGCCGTTACCGGCCGCAGCCCGTCCTGGACCGATTTGAGTGACAATGTTGTATGCCCAACTCAAAGTACGCGCAAATTGAGCGTGAACGCCGATTTCTGGTTCGTGACCTCCCAAGCGACCAGCCTTGGGCGCGCAGAGCAATCACAGACCTCTACGTCGAGGGGACGCGCGTTCGACTACGGCGCAGCGTCGGCGTCGTTGACGGTCAGGCCGAGGTTCTTCAAAAACTGACGCAGAAGATCCCTGACTCGGACCCCATTGGAGGGCGACGAGGCACCATCACGACGATGTATCTGAGCGACGCCGAGTACGAACGCATGGCGAAGTTGCCTGGACGGAGGCTGACGAAGCACCGGTTGAGCTTTCCGCCGATGGGAGTCGATGTCTTCGACGGACCTCTTAAGGGACTCATGATCGCCGAGGCTGAGTTCAGTAACGACGACGAGATGCTTCAGTTCGTCGCCCCATCCTGGTGCGAAGTAGAGATCACGGAGCATTTCGGATTTACTGGTGGAAACCTCGCTCGCATCGCGGCACTCGACAGAACAGCGGCCTCCGACGCGCTGGCTGACTTGCTTCGATCAATGGGCCACCGAACAAAGTGACGTCACGACCACCCGGCGCGTAACCGGCTGAGTACAGCGGAGCGCTCCTGTCACCGAGGTCCGTTGGAGGTCAATTTGATAACTGTCTTCGCGCAGCCGTTGAGCCGAATGAACGCGTATCGACGACCGGATTCGGACTTCGTGCTGGGGCGCTAACGAAATCTACGACCCTGTCCTCCTAGAGCCAACATCAACAGCGGGGCGGCGACGAGGAGCAGGAGAATGCTGAGTATTCGTAAGGCGGTGGCGAGGCTGGCAATAACGAGCCAGAGGACGAATCGAAGAGTCTTCACGGTTCCTCCCGAAGGGTGGATTGATTTGTGAAGGGAGCAGTTTTGGCCTGCTTCAAGCCGATGGCTAAATCGTACCTTGCTCCTGAGACGGTTGCCTCGTGGTGTCTTGATACGGTCGCAACCGGTCAGCGAGTCGATGTCCGTCTGAAACGTCCTTCCGGTCGATTGGAAATTCAGCCGTACCGTCGGCTCGGGCTTTGAGCTTTCGGTTGGACCAGTAGCGACGGGTGCGGAGGTGGATTGGTTGGAGGGTGCCGTGGATGCAGAGGGCGTCGCCAGGTTGGACTTGGCGGAGCATCTCTGGTGGAACGAGTGATGCAGTGGTTGCGGCGAGGGATTCGCTGTTTCGACCGTTGGCGCTGCTTCGATCAATTGATCGTGATCGTGTTTGGATTTCGTGGCTACCGGTAAGCGCGCTTGCGGTTGTGCCGGATGTGCCGTCGCTGATTCCTGCGAAGAAGATCTTGGTGAGGTGGTTCGTGAATAATGTTGGTGCTTGGTCTCGGTATCGGTGTTCGATCTGGGCGAGTGACTGCCAGAGTGTCATCAGCGTTATTCCAACCGATGCACAAGTTGTCGAGATCTCCGGCAACCAAGATGCGGCGGTGTTCCCGGCTTCGTCGAGTACCAGCAAGAGGTTGTTGATCGGCTTGTTGATTGCGTTTCTTTTCGCGTTTGCGCCATCGGTAAGTGAGCTTATGAGTCCTCCGAACACGACGGCGAATCGTGCTGCTTCCTTTGGGTGTTCGGGCATGCACACGAACAAGGTGTTGCGCCCCATGTCAGTTTCGTTGTCGTCGGCGATGAGCCAGTCGATCGTGATGGTGTCATCGAGTGCAGCGTTCGCGGCGATGCGGTTATCTTCCCATGGAGCGAAGAGTGTTTGGGTGGAGGCGTAGATACCGGATCGGGTTTCGTCGGCATCGGCCCAGATCCCTTCGATGATCGACACTGCCAATTCACAATCGGCGATGGTCATCGGGTCGTCGCTCTTCGCACCGGTGGTGTTGAGGATGTCGGTGATGGCGCGGTGTTTTGGGTCGTCGCTGTTGGCGTGGCCTTGGTTGGTCCACAGCACAACGTCTCGCATTGTTCGTCGACCCATCGCTGCTGCATACAGCGTGACCCAGGCGAGGCGGTGCGCATGGTTGGCCCAAAAATCATTGTTCCGAACCGATGCGTCGATCGGTGCTGCGTCAAGCAGTTGCGATGCGACTTGCTGCGCTCCGACGGCAGTGCCCGCAGTTTCGAGTGGTGACCATCCAATGAGTTTCGCCTTGGCCCGCATGGCCGGTGGGACGACCCCAAGCGGATCGAAGATGGCAACTCGTCCGAGCTGGGAACGTCGTTTGATCGTTGCTGCGAGGAGATCGGTTTTGACCGAGGATGCGATGACGGGTCCCCAGTCATGTTCGAGAATTGCCCCAATGGCAATGACGGTCTTTCCTGATCGTGCCGGCCCGACGACCAAGACGCCACCTCGATCACCGGTACGTGTACGTACCTTCTTCACTGTTGACCGGTCTTCGGTGGCGATGAGTTTGCCTCTGGCTTTGCCGATGATCGTTCGGCCCGGTGTAGGTCCGTTGACGATGAGTGGCGCAAGGTCCTTTCGTGTCGCCTCTCGCGGCCATGCTGGTGCGCCGAATCGTTCCCGGCGATCTTGCCCGACATCCCCGTTGGCACCGCCGAAGGTTCTAACCAGAAATATGGCGATGGCAATGATAAGTACACTGATGAGAGCTACAGCGAGCCAGTAGGGGATTGGGCCTGTGAGGTTCTTGCTCCAGGTTCCGGTGGGCCACGCGTCTCGTGGATGGCTGGCGTTGGCCGGTAGTTGTTTGAGAAAAGCAAGATAGGTATCGAAGGTGACGTGGCCAAGTGTTCGGTGGTGAACGGCTACGGCTGCGAGTTGTGCGGCTGCGTAGAGGACTCCAGCAATAGTGGCGGCGAAGGCAAGTGCGGCGAGGATTGGTCCTGAGGGATCGCCGGTGTTTTGTTGGTTTGATTGCATGGTCATCGTCTCGTTTCAGGCTGCGTGATCAGCGAGGCGAAGGGCGGTCCGTTGCACTCGCCATTGCGCTGTACGAGGCGCCAGATGCAGACGTGGTGCTTGCTCGGTTGCGGTTTCGCCAAGGTTGACCATGCGGGCGACGAGGTTGGCATCGTCGAGGCTGATGGTCTTGTCGGCTACGCCTGTCGAGAGCGCTGCGATGACAAGTTCGGGGCCTGAGAGTCGGCAAGTCGAGTTCGATGTTGCCGTGATGACGGGTGCTCCGCAGCGATCGAGTTCGTCGCTTCCTCCGAGCGGTTCAGCGATGCGGTTGAGTCGTCGGTAGTACGTACGAATAGATGTTTCAGCGACGTGAACAATGGTGGTGGTCGGCCAAGTGTGCGGGGCTGTTGGCGCGAGGGTGACGGCGGCTTCGAGGACCGCGGTTATGAGCATGCTGAGTTGGTCGCCTCGTTCTCGTGACGGCACGGTGTGGGTTGCGAGGTGTCGGCCGATCCAGGGGATGTAGGTGGTAAGGATTGCTTGGCGGGCGAGTACGTGGTCGACGGAGAGGGCAAGGAAGGCGTTGACGATTGGTGCTGGTTCGATGCGTCGGGTGTGGATCGCGGCAACTGCCTCTGCGGCGTTGGCATACGGTGCGAGTGCCGGATGGTCGGTGGTCCAGGTTCGCCAGAGTCGCTTAGCGCTGGTGCTGGTGGCATTGTTGTTGAAGTCGGTTTCGAGAGCGGTGAGTGTGATCATGCCCTGCACGCTGAAGCGTCAACGTTGCTGGAAACCTTGGCGCACTCCTTGCTGCAAAACGATTTTCTGGTTGCTGCGGAAAGATTTTTGGTTGCTGGAGCCACTTATAGGTTGCTGCCCGCCAGCTCAGAGCCTGAATTTCGGTGCTCTTGCCGACAACGGCGTTACAGTCGACGTATGTCGTTGACCGCCGAAGCAACCACTTCTGTGAAGGCAACGGCGCAAGCGGTCCTTGAGTTTGTGCTCGATCTTGAGCGTTACCGAACCGTCGATCGAAAGATCTCGAAGGTGTCGTCGGTTGTTCCTGCCGACGCCGAGGGCAACGGTTCGGTCAAGATTTGGGGTCGGTTGGGTTGGCTGCCACCTGCTCCTGATCGTCAAGACTTTCACCTTGACCGTTGGACGAAGCTGACCTTTGTCGGCGCTCCACGCCAGCCCGCACGTTTGGTCTTTGACTTCGTCGGCACGTTCGATTGCACCCAAAAATCTGATGGATCTACAGACGTAAGGCACGCTTACAACTTCACGTTCAAGGGCCCGTTTCGCATCATGGAACGGTTCCTCCGAAGCTGGTTGCAGCGCGAGATCGACTCGGAAGTTCAGGCGATGGCGAAGGTCGTCGAGTCATCGGCTTTGGCTGAGTCAGGTCCTTAGCGGGACCTTCCTACTGACCTCGTTTGGCTGAGGAGTTGTTCGAGCGTTTTGTCGATGTTCCGCATCTCACTCAGACTCGTGCTTGTTGGTCCGAGGGCTCGTTGTTTCGGTGTGTCGCCTTCGAATGCCCCGTGCGCCGGAGTGAACCCTTGGCGATGCCGATACCGCTCAACTGAGGTTGCAGCGGTGTCCCATCGGAGTGCCTTCTTGTCGTCGTCGTTGGGCCGGGTACCGAGCAGATCAGTCAAGTAGCTAGGTCGGCTATCGACAGCTCGCTTCACGTGTGTTTCGAGTTCGTCATTCAACGATCCAATGAGGGCATCATCCAATGGCAAGGTCGATCGAGCGTTGTGCAGCCGAGACGCAAGCCCCGCGACTTCCGACGTAGCGAACGACGGTGCTGCAGTTGTTCGATCTCTGATTGCCGATTGGATGGTGTCGAATCGATTCGTCGAGGCGACGACCCTCGCGTTGCTTCGTTGAGCCAAGGGCGATGTTGTGTCGTCGCCGAAGGTGATGCTGTGGGTGACAGTTCGGCTCACGGTGTCGTCCCACGCCGGGCGAAGTGGAGAGTCGGTGGCTGGTCGTTCTCCGAAGCGTTCGACGATCTCGATTGGCGGCTGTTGAACGTCGTGCCTCGCTGCTGTTTCTGCGACGTGTTGAAGTGCTCGTCGCGCGGCAAGGTCGGTTGGTGCGAGTTCTCGAAGCTGTTCGATGGTGCGTGTACGTAGTGAGTGGACGATTCGGGCGTCGGGATCGGTGGCTGCGATGACGGTCGCTTGCTCAGGAGCGTTTAGGTGATCGGCAAGTGTTGCCAATGCCGTGCGTTCGTTGCGAATGATGGGTAGCCCGATGTCTGATCGTTCGTCGGTTGGTGCGAGGTCGTTGTTGGCGACGAGGTATAGGCGAGTGTCGCTGGTGCCTCTGGTGAGCCCGACATAGACCCCTTCTTTCGAAGAACTGTCGGTGGTAAGCATGCGACCAGTTCGATACGTCGACCCCTGGGCCGCATGCGTCGTAATTGCGTAGGAGGGTGCGAGTCCACCATCGAGACCGGCGCGAATGTGGCGTGTTAGGAACTCATGCGGAAGAACGATCGTACCGTGACGATCAAAGTCGACGGTGATCTGATGTTGCCCATTCTGGGTGTCGATGGCGACGATGGTTCCTGATGATCCGTTGCGGAGGAAGTGCCCGTCGTCGTGGCGGAGGTTCCTGTCTTGGGTGCGGGTGATGACGTCTTCGCCGACGTGGAATCGTTCCCCGTTGAGCACGACAGCCGGGCCGGTAAGGGTTCCGTCGGCAACAAGAAGCGTTTGCGCTCGTTGGTTGAGTTGGCGTCGAACGGTGTGCGATTCGGCCATCATGCGGCTGGGTGTTTCGGGGTCTTGCTGGCGATCGGTGTACCAGTCGGCCGTGAGATGATCGAGGAGTTCATCGGCCGTAGGTGCACTGACGATCCTGTCGTTGTCGTGAAGTCGCTGGAGTGCTTGGTTGATGAGTCCCTCTCGGTAATCGGCATTGGCGAGGCGCACGTCGGTCATCTCCGGTGATGCTTGTCGACGGTTCGTTTCGAGCACGGGGATTTGATCGGCGAGGTCGGTGACGAGGTGGGCCCAAAGTCCGCCGGCTTCAACGGCTCGGTGTTGGGCAGGATCGCCGATGGTTCGC
>JANLRI010000018.1:0-9407 GCA_031361565.1 Betaproteobacteria bacterium
GCGGTCGCGCCCGCGCGCAGCAAATAGGCCCGGGTGTCCCCGACATGGGCCAGTGAATAGGTCTGGCCTCGCAACACCAGGGCGGTTAGAGTGGTGAGTCCGAGCGCAGGTGCGCGGCGGCGATTTTGAGCGGACAACCAGGCGTTTTGGGCGCTGATCACTCGATCAAGCGCTACCGTGGTGTCCCAGGTCTCAGGGGTGCAGTAATAGTCTCTTACTAGAGAGGTGACCGTGGTTTGCGCAGCCTCTCGGCCCAGGCCTCCCGTGCTCACACCATCCGCGATGGCTGCGATGGCCCCTTTCGATTCATTGCCCGGTTCGGGTAGCATCGCAGCGCAAAAATCTTCATTGATTTCTTTGCCGCCCGCTAGCGAGGTAAACCCAATATCAATTTGAAATGCCATACCTGCATCTTAAGCAAGTTCAATGCCCAAGCTCTTTGCCTAGGGAGGATCGAAGCGCACCACAACAGGGAGCAGGGATGTTATTGGGATCTATTTTGGTGCGTCGCAGCACCAATCGATGCGGGTATAGCGGATGAAGCCACCCTTCGTGCCATTACATCCCCTCTTCTGCCTTGGCACGGCAATTGCCTTGTAAAGGCTAGTGTTCCTAGGAGAATGGGTTGAAAAAGTTGAAGTTGGTGATGGTTGGGAACGGCATGGCCGGGGTACGTACGATTGAAGAGCTCTTAAAGATTGCCCCCGACCTCTATGACATCAGCATTTTTGGCGCCGAGCCCCATCCAAACTACAACCGAATTTTATTGTCTCCCGTGTTGGCCGGTGAGCAGCAATTGGCCGAAATCGTACTGAACTCCTGGGAGTGGTACAAGGAAAACAATATCACCCTGCATGCGGGCAAGAAAGTGATCGCAGTCGACCGGGTTCGTCGTATCGTCAAATCCGAGGATGGTACCGAAGAGCACTACGACCGCCTGCTGCTTTGTACGGGTTCCAATCCCTTCATCTTGCCCATTCCGGGTAAGGACTTAAAGGGCGTCATCGCCTATCGCGATATCGCCGATACCAATGAGATGATTGCCGCTGCCGGCAAGTACAAAAAGGCGGTGGTGATTGGTGGAGGCCTACTCGGCCTGGAAGCGGCCAACGGACTCATGCTGCGTGGCATGGACGTGACCGTGATTCATGTCATGCCCTGGCTGATGGAGCGTCAGCTTGATGACGTCGCTGGCAAGCTTCTTCAAAAATCCCTTGAAGATCGCGGCTTGAAGTTCATGATGGGTGCGCAGACTCAGGAGCTCAACGGCAATGCAGAAGGTCGGGTCAGTAGCATCAAATTCAAAGATGGCGTAGAGCTTGCAGCCGACCTGGTTGTGATGGCCGTGGGCATTCGCCCCAACACCGAACTTGCAGAAAAAATGCACTTACATTGCAATCGCGGCATTGTCGTGTCAGACACCATGCAAACCACAACGGATGCACGGATCTATAGCGTAGGTGAATGCGCCGCCCATCGCGGCATTGCCTATGGCTTGGTCGCCCCGCTTTTCGAACAAGCCAAGGTGGCTGCCAATCATTTAGCAATGTTTGGTATCGGTCGCTACACGGGTTCGCTCACTTCTACCAAGCTTAAAGTGACGGGCATTGATTTATTCTCTGCCGGAGAATTCATGGGCGGCGCGAATACCGAGGAGATCGTCCTCAGTGATCCGATCGGCGGCGTCTATAAGAAACTCGTCATCAGGGACGACAAGCTCATCGGTGCCTGCCTGTACGGTGATACGGTTGATGGCAGTTGGTACTTCAAGTTGCTGCGCGACGGCCGCTCGGTCTCGGACATACGCGACAAGCTGATGTTTGGCGAAAGCAATATCGGCGACGTGGGCCATGAGGGACACAACAAGGCGGCGACCATGCCAGATACGGCCGAAGTGTGCGGCTGCAACGGTGTTAACAAGGGAACGATTTGCAAGGCCATTAAGGACAAAGGGCTGTTCACCCTTGATGAGGTACGCAAGCACACTAAAGCTAGCGCCTCGTGCGGTTCGTGTACGGGCTTGGTAGAGCAAATTCTGATGTTTACAGCGGGCGGCGACTACTCCGCTGCTCCAAAACTCAAAGCCATGTGCGGCTGCACAGACTTTGGTCATCAAGCGGTGCGTGAGGCTATTCGCAACAGCAAGCTGCTAGCGATTTCCGATGTATTCAAATTCATGGATTGGAAAACCCCTAACGGCTGTCCGACCTGCCGCCCAGCGGTAAACTATTATTTGATCTCCACCTGGCCGAAGCTTGCCAAAGACGACCCGCAGAGCCGCTACATCAATGAACGTAGCCATGCCAACATTCAAAAGGATGGTACCTACAGCGTGATCCCGAGGATGTGGGCTGGCGAGACGACGTCAAGCGAACTACGCAGAATCGCAGACGCGGTCGACAAGTACAAAATCCCTACGGTCAAAGTCACGGGCGGTCAACGTATTGACTTGCTCGGGGTCAAAAAAGAAGATTTACAAAACGTGTGGAAAGACATTGGTATGCCGAGCGGACATGCTTATGCCAAGGCGCTGCGCACCGTTAAAACATGTGTGGGAAGCGAGTGGTGCCGGATGGGCACTCAAGACAGCACGCAAATGGGTAAAGACTTGGAACGGGCCTTGTGGCGCATGTATGCTCCCCACAAAGTAAAACTGGCCGTGTCTGGTTGCCCTCGTAACTGTGCCGAAGCCGGCATTAAGGACGTGGGTGTGATCGGCGTCGAAAGCGGCTGGGAAATTTACGTGGCCGGCAACGGCGGCATCAAGACCGAAGTGGCCCATTTCTTCTGCAAGCTCAAAACACCCGAAGAAGTACTTGAATACTCGGGCGCCTTCTTGGAGCTATACCGCCAGGAAGGCTGGTACCTGGAGCGCACCGTTCATTGGGTGAGCCGGGTCGGACTCGACTACGTCAAGAAAAAAATCCTGGAGGACCATGCGGGCCGCAAGGCGCTCTGGGAGCAGCTTCAGTTCGCCTTGGACGGCGAACCCGATCCTTGGTTTGAGTTTGACAAAGCGGCCGTCGATACCCGTCAGTTTGAAGCACTCACACCTTCATGAGTAGCATCGCCTCGACGAGTGGAAGCAGCTTGAATCCTGCAAGCAACGCGGGTATGACTATCAGCGTGAGTAGCGAAATAAGCGTGAGTAGCGAAATAAGCGTGAGTAATGGAATAAGTGTGAGTACGAGTATGAGTACGTCGGGTACATGGTTAAAAATTTGTGCGGTCAACGAGATCCCCGTACTGGGATCACGCCGCGTTGCCCGTCAGCAAGGCATTGATGTGGCTGTGTTTCGTAACGACCACGATGAGGTCTTCGCGCTACTCGACCGTTGCCCGCACAAGGGCGGGCCGCTCTCACAAGGTATCGTGTTCGGCAAGCACGTCGCATGCCCTTTGCATAACTGGGCTATCGCTCTCGGTGATGGCAAAGCCAGAGCACCTGACGAAGGTTGTACGCCACAATTCAAGCTCAAGGTGGAAAATGGTTTTGTTTTTCTCGACGCTCTGGAGTTGGAGAATCATGCCATCGATTTGCCAAAGCCTCTGGCCGGTCCGATCCTAAGAGACTCTGTTAAGAGCAGTTAATGACCCACAAGGATACGCATTCAACCTGCCCCTATTGCGGCGTAGGTTGTGGCGTGATCATCGAGTCCGATGAGAGCGGCATCACCGGCGTGCGCGGTGACCCTCTGCACCCAGCCAACTTTGGTCGCCTTTGTACGAAGGGCTCAACCCTGCATTTGACCGCCAGCGCGGTGGTGACACAACATACGCGCCTACTTTTTCCGATGCAACGAACCCGGCGCCCGGAGGACCCTCAGCGCATTAGTTGGGATCAAGCACTTGAGCATGCCGCAAGTCGCTTTGCCGAGACCATCACCAAGCATGGCCCCGACTCGATCGGCTTCTATATCTCAGGGCAACTGCTGACTGAAGACTACTACGTCTTCAATAAGCTCGCCAAGGGCTTGATCGGCACAAATAATGTCGACACCAATTCTCGTCTGTGTATGAGTAGCGCCGTGGCCGGTTATAAGATGACCCTTGGTGCGGATGCCCCGCCCAACTGCTATGAGGATATTCACCACGCCGATTGTATTTTCATCGTGGGCAGCAACACCGCCTGGGCCCATCCAATTCTGTTCCGTCGCATTGAAGACGCCAAGAAGGCCAAGCCCGATCTAAAGATTATTTTTTGCGACCCGCGCAAGACCGATACGGCAGAAATAGCAGACTTGTATTTGCCATTGCTGCCCGGCACGGACGTGATGCTGTTTCACGGCATGCTGCACATCATGATGTGGGAGGGTTGGGTGAATCAGGCTTACATCGCCAAGCACACCAACGGCTTTGAAGACCTCAAGGCCACCGTGCGCGACTGCACCCCTGACTTGGTATCGCAAACCTGCGGCATTAGCAAACAAGACCTCTTCCAGGCAGCGCAGTGGTTCGCAACCTCGCCCGCCACCTTGAGTCTGTATTGCCAAGGTTTGAACCAGTCCAGCAGTGGTACGGCGAAGAATGCCGCCTTGATCAATCTGCACTTGGCCAGCGCTCAAATCGGGCGCCCTGGCGCAGGACCCTTCTCACTCACCGGCCAACCCAATGCCATGGGTGGACGAGAAGTCGGCGGCCTGGCCAATCTCATCTCGGCCCATCGCGACATGGCCAACCCAGTGCATCGCGCCGAGGTCGCGGCACTATGGGGGGTCGATAGAGTTCCGGACAAGCCTGGAAAGACCGCCATAGAGATGTTTCAAGCGGCCGCCGACGGAGAAATCAAAGCGCTGTGGATTGCCTGTACCAATCCGGCGCAATCGATGCCAGACGTCAACACCGTGCGCCGAGCGATGGAACGGGCCGAGTTTGTCGTGGTGCAAGAGGCCTTCGCCACCACGGAGACCTGTCGTTACGCCGATTTGCTCCTACCCGCCACCACATGGGGAGAGAAGGACGGAACGGTCACCAATAGCGAGCGACGAATTTCGAGAGTACGCGCCGCCATTGCCGCACCTGGCGAAGCGCTTCACGATTGGAAAATCGTTGTCGATTTTGCCCGTCGTTTAGAGGAGAAACTTGAGGATCTCCAATCAGATTCGGCGGCCAAGTCTGGCCCTCATGCAGCATCAAGCCTCTTCAATTACCCCGACCCCGAATCCATCTGGCTTGAGCACCGTGAATCCACGCGGGGCCGCGATTTAGACATTACCGGTCTAAGTTACTCCTTGCTGGACCAAGTGGGGCCGCAGCAGTGGCCGATCCGTGAGGGCGAAGCAAGCGGCAAGGCACGCCTCTATGACGATGGCGTTTTCCCCACCTCCGATGGCCGCGCAAAATTCGCGAATGTTGCCTATACGCCGCTTGCGGAACCTCGCGAATCGCGCTATCCGTTTAGTCTGACCACGGGTCGGCTACGCGACCAATGGCATGGCATGAGCCGCACCGGCACCATCGGCCGCCTGTTTGGTCATGTCCCCGAGCCCGTGGTTCAAATGAACCCGCAAGACATGGCCCGTCGACTGTTCAAAGACGGCGATCTGGCTCATGTCACCAGTAAACGCGGCTCAATTTTGTTGCCGGTCCAATCAAGTTCCGAACTCGCTCCGAGTCAGGCCTTTATCGCGATGCATTGGGGCTCGGAGTTTTTGAGCGGCTGCGCTAGCACAGGCGAGCCCTTGGGTGGCGTCAATGCCCTGACCACCTCGAGCTACTGCCCCACCTCGAAACAACCTGAGCTCAAGCATAGCGCTGTAAAAATCCTGAAAGCTGAGTTACCTTGGTCGATGCTCGGTGTGGCTTGGCTGCCCGAGGATCAGGTGCACCGATCTCGCAGCACCTTTCAAAAATTGATGCGCTTGGTCCCTTTTGCGAGTTGTGTGCCCTTTGCCAGTAATACACCTTTGAGCGAAGCGAAACATCAAAGGCAAGGGCTTTTGATCCGCGCGGCCGGTCACGAAGCGGCCTCCAAAGAGTGGTTTGAATCTGTAGAGGCCTTGCTCGGCCTCGATACGACTGAAACGATTCGCTATGCCGACCCGCGCAAAGGCCAGCGTCGCGCAATGCGTCTTACCCGAGACGGCAAACGATCGACCTTACAAGCCTTCATGCTGTCAGGCGATGTTCGAGCCGAGTCGTGGATCAAAACCTTGTTGCAAGAAGAGCTTCCTGCCCAAGAGTTCGGGCGCTTGCTGCTTGTCCCGGGTGCCACGCCACCGGTCGCCGTCAAGGCTCGAGGAACACAGGTTTGCACCTGCTTTAATGTGAGTGCTGAACAAATAAAAACCCATCTCGCTGGCACCCACGGTAGCGCGCAAGACCTTCTTGCCTCGCTGCAAACGACTTTAAAGTGCGGCACCAATTGCGGGTCTTGCGTGCCGGAATTAAAGACCATCGTGCGCGCCGCACAGCTTGTAACGCCCTAGTCTGGCAAGTCACACGGGTGTTTGACATATCATTGTCAGACCCCGTCACGATGTCTCCTTTTCACGGCCTTGTGGACCCATTGGCTTTTCGCCTCACCTGAGCAGATCGAAATGAACGCCCCAAAACTCAAGCAAGTGAACTACCAAGTCACTGAGCACATCGCGGAAATCCAACTTTCCAGCGGCCCTGCCAATGCCATGAGCGAGGCGATGATCGATGAAATCTTGCTCGCCTTAGAGGCTGCCAAGAACGATACCTCGGTGCGGGCCGTGCTGCTGACCAGCGCTAACCCCAAGATATTCTGCGCCGGGTTAGAGCTCGACGCCCTGCGCAAATCAACAAGCTCTGAGGCCAATCGGCTTCTCGAAAAACTTTACCCCAAGCTTTGCGACGCGCAATTTCACTTAGGCAAACCCTCCATCGCCGTAGTTGCCGGTGCGGCGCGAGGTGGTGGAATGACCTTGGCGATTTCCTGCGACATCATTATCGCGGCGCAGTCCGCGACCTTCGGCTATCCAGAGATCGATGTGGGTGTACCTCCGGCAATCCACTTCACCCATCTGCCACGTATCGTCGGCAAGCACCGCGCCTTCGATCTTCTTTTTACGGGCCGCGCCTTTAACGCGCAAGAAGCACTGGAGCTTGGGCTGATTAGTCGCTTGACTCCGGACGATACCATTCATGCAGAAGCCAGAAAACTAGCTCAAGTACTGAGCAAGAAATCGCCCGAGGTAATGCGCATGTCGCGCGCGGCGTTTATGCGTGCCAACGATACTGGCTACCGCCAAGGCGTATCCGGCGCAGTGGAAACTTTTTGCAATGTCTTATCCACGGACGATGCCAAGGAAGGGCTGGCTGCTTTCGTCGAAAAACGTAAACCAAAGTGGACCACAAAATGAGTGAAGCTCCTGAAGTACATCTGCCCGTAGACAAGGAGTTAGTCCTCAAAGTGATTCCCTTACCCGGCGACTGTAACGCCAACGGGGACATATTCGGAGGCTGGGTGATGGCACAAGTGGACCTGGCGGGATCCGTGGTTCCGGCCCGTTACACCATGGGACGCATGGCGACCGTTGCGGTCAATGAGTTTATTTTTAAGCAACCCGTACGAGTCGGCGACTTGCTATCCTTTTTCAGTAGTGTTGAAAAAGTCGGGCGTACCTCCATCACGGTCAAAGTTGAAGTGTATGCTGAACGCATTCGCGCTCAACGCAAATACATCAAAGTCACAGAGGCCTCCCTCACCTACGTGGCAATCGACGATAAGGGACAGCCCCGTCCCCTGCCTAACCCACAGGGCTCTCACCTCATGGCCTACTAGTAAGTAGCGCGTCGGGTGTGGTCGCTAAAACTAGCGTGATTAATCGCGTTAGCGATTGAGATCGAAGAGGCTTGCCCCTTTATTCAAGGCACTCTTGGCATTGCGGCGAACCTAGCGGGTTGGGTTGAGTTGGGTTGTTTATATTATGTACCAAACGGTACAAATCAGTCACAGATCTTTTTGCTGATCGACTCATTTCAAATACCCTCACGCAAAAAAATCCGGAGACAGTGATTAAGATCGCCAATATCGTGGAATTATCGGGCGGCGGCGTGACCGCAGGCACCTACTTTCGTGATGGCGTAAAACTCGTCATTAACGAGATCAATGCGGCGGCGGGTATCCTCGGTAAAAAAGTCGTCGCGACCGATATGGACACCCAGACCAATCCCGGTGTTGCCAAGGGCCTCACCCAAAACGCGATTGATGACGCCGTCTTCATCTATCTTAACGAGGAAGAGTCCGCGCGAGCGCACCCCCAAGATACTCGAACTATTTCCGCGAGTGAAAGAGCGCCTGCATAGCCAAGCCAGCGCGCTTTCTGGCGGGGAGCAAAAACAGCTAGAGATTGGCCGCGCTCTAATGCTACGCCCGAAAGTATCGCTGATTGACGAACCGTCGATCAATCTCTCGCCTATTGTCGTTCAAGGCCTGTTCAAGCTTCTCAGAAAATTGGTCAACGAAGGTACTACCGTTCTGATGGTGGAGCAAAATGTCAAAAGCGCGCTTAAAATCTCTGATGAAGCGATTGCCCTGGAATCAGGGCGCTGCGTTCTGCATCAGCCAACCAGTCAATTGTTGGCCGACCCCAATATTGAGAGACTTTTTTTGGGTGCAGGGTCAGCCGCCACGGTGAGCTCAATCGCGGGCTAGTGGTAGACGTGCAAAAAGCGACGTGGATCAATCATTGTTTAGAAGGGCACGCTATGGGATTCTTATCCGACCAAGAACTTGCAAGACTTCAACCCGCTGAAAGCGTCCTCTTTCCCTCCCCGATTCCGGTGCAATCAGTGTCCAGCGATGAATTTATGCCCGCGCGGCAAACTCCAAAGCAAAGAGAGTTTGAAGCGCGCGTGAAATTGCTCGGGGCCAGCTTGGCGAAGCATCAGGGCAAAACCCGACGAGCTTTCTTCAAAACGGCCTCGGGCATGGCGACCGCCTTCCTCGCAATGAACGATACATATGGTCCGGTGTTCGCCGTGTCTCAAGCTGAGGCCCAGACTCCGGAACTCGCCAATGAACGCGCGAAGAAGCTGAGCGGGCAGTTCATCATGGACATGCACACTCATTTTTTACGCGATGACACCCGCTTGGAAGGTTTCGTGGCGAGCCGTGCGGCGGTCGGAAAAGCGGGTTGGAACCCTGCCTTGGGTGAAAAGCAGCAAACCCTTGAAGATTTGAAATTTGCCAACTACCTCAAGGAAATTTATCTTGATAGCGATACCAAGGTGGCCTGCATCAGCGGCGCGCCCTCTGAGGTGAAAAGCGATTGGTTTCTGACCAATGACATGAAAGCCAAATCGCGGGCGACCATCAATGGTATTGCCGGTAGTAAGCGGGCCTTCGCTCACGCCATTTTCACACCCGGCTATCCCGGCTGGATGGAGGCGATTGACGAGGCTATCGCCATTCAAAAGCCCGACTCCATGAAGGGCTA
>JANLRI010000042.1:0-5428 GCA_031361565.1 Betaproteobacteria bacterium
GTGTCGCTTGGCGCCACCGTTAATACGGCACTCAGAGCAATCAGCAAAGCAAGGCTAAGATTCAAGCGGCGGGTGGAAAAATTTGTTCGAATAACAGTCTAATGGGCTTGCGCCGTGATTGCTCGCATGACCGCAAATAATTCTTCTAAATGGTCGCGGTATTTTTCATCGACCGCGGTGCGCACAATAACGGTCTCGGCCTTTTCGGATACCCAGATGGATTGGCCCCAAACTCCGTTCGCGAAGTATTCACCGTCGTAATTCTGCGGCACCCAGAATTGCATCGCATAGCCCCGAATGCCGTTGCTACCGTTGGGTTGAGTTGGGTTAAGCGCTCCGGGCTCTTGCAAGGCAAAACCGGGGCGGGTGACTTGCTTGACCCAGCCCGCAGGTAAAAGGCGCTTGCCTTGCCACTGACCATCTTGCAAATACAGTTGCCCGAGTTTGGCGAAATCGCGCGCCGTAGCGTTCAGGCAGCAATAGCCTAGTTCGGTGCCGTCGATACGATCCAAGCTCCAGTACGCACTGGCTTCCATCCCTAAGGTTTGCCAGACTCGCTCCTGCAAAATAGCTGCGAGCGCTTTGCCATAGACCTTGGTCACCAGCCAAGCGAGCACTTGAGAGTCGGCGCTGGCATAGCTAAAGCGGCTGCCGGCCGGAACCTCTCTTGGGTATGCTGCAACCGACTCGTTGACTCCCTGGCCGAAAATAAACACTTTGTAAAAAAGCTTGTTGATATCGGAAAACTTATCGGTATAGACCTCCGTGAAATGCACCCCGGAAGCCATTTGCATCACGCTCTTAATCGACGCCTCACCGTAGGCTTTGCCTTGAAGCTCGGGGATGTATTTGTCAACCCGATCTTCGAGTGAGCTAATTTTTCCGTCCAGCACCGCCATGCCAATTAACGTGACCACAAAACTCTTGGCCATCGACCATGAAGTAAAACGTGAGTCGGCTTGAGCACCGTTAAAATACTGCTCGCTTGCGAGCTTACCATTGCGCAGGACAAGCAAGCTAGTGGTTGATGTTTTGGTGAGAAAATCTTCGAGCTTGCGTTGCTCGCCCTTGTAAGCGTAAACCTGCGGAGGCTCGATGGGGGTTTTTTCAAAAGCGATCGGGCTGGATGAGGCGGCGATATCTCTCTTTGGAAATATTTTGTCCATATTGCGATGGTTTTCGATGCGCTCGCTCGGATGAAAAATTCGATTCATTTTCGCTGGTGAAAACTCACTACCAGGCCGGAAGAACAGGTAGGCAAGGCACAGCATTGCACCGAGGACGAAAGCAAAAGCGGTTGCAATAATTCTTTTCATGGACCTTCCGAACGAATCAAACTCTCGTACCCTTCCTTATACGAGGGGAAGCGAAAGCGAAAACCCTCGGCGAGTAGCGCGCTACTCCAACACTGCTTATGACCACCACGCTCTAAGCCCCCAGAGCACTTCGCCCCCGAGGTCGAAGACTCACTGGGCTGGTCGTGCATCGCGGGCGGAGCTACGCCGAGCCTGGCCGCTAACCACGTGGCAATCTCGCCGAAGCTTGCCGGATGGGTGTCGCTGCCCACATAGCAGGTTTCAATTTGATTTCGCATCACTAAGTGCACCAGTGCGCTGGCGCAATCATCACGATGAATGCGATTGGTCCATTGGTTCCAGCGCTTTGTACTGACAGGCTTCTGCGCGGCGACCTCCTGGATCAAGCGAGTGCGGCCTGGGCCGTAAATGCCTGAAAAGCGAATCGTGCAGACCTCAAATCCCCGTTGGCCGGTGGCGAACTCCTGCAACGCGAGCTCCGCTTCGCGCATGATCTGGCCCGAAAAGGTCTTGGGCTCGGCTGGGGACTGTTCATCAACCCGCGAGCCATCATCTTGAGAAAAAACACCGGTCGACGAAACGAAAATCATGCGCTGTGTTTTTGAGGAGTCACCCCGCTTTGACTGATGGGTGCGCAACGCTTGAAGTACCTTGCCCAGACCCCCTGAATACGCACTACGGTATTGCTCGGGACTAAAACCATCCGAGGCTACGCAATAGATAATGACTTGCGCATTGAAAAGTGATTCAGGGTAAGAGCCCGCATTTTGCACGTCCATGGCATACACCTGTGCGCGACCCATTAATTCGCTTGCCACACCTCGCTCAGGGTGGCGCTTGCCCAGGCAGACGGAACAGCCCTGCTCCAAGAGCAGGCTCGCCGCCTTGCCTGCAACATAGCCTGCACCGATAATGAACACTGTTTTCATGCCTATATTATGTCAGCCTTCATTTCTTGAGGGGTAATTTAAGCTTGCTTCTCGAGGGAGTTTCTATTTGGATCGTATCGACACTTTAGTGGTTGGCGCTGGCGCAGTCGGGCTGGCCTGCGCGCGCGAACGCGCGCTCGCGGGACGCGAAACATTGGTCTTGGAAGCGGCCCATGCGATCGGCACAGGCACCTCCTCACGCAATAGTGAAGTGATTCACGCGGGGATCTACTATCCGGTTGGAAGTGCTAAAGCCCGCCTTTGTGTCGAGGGTCGGGAGGCTTTGTATCAATATGCGCACCACAAGTGCTTCGATGCCAAGGCTTTGGGGAAGTTAATTGTTGCAACCCAAGCGGAGCAGCTTGCTGTTTTGAAAGGCATTCAGCACAAGGCGCAACGCTGTGGGGTGACGAATTTGCAGTGGCTGAGCAAGGCTGAGGTGCATCGCTTGGAGCCTGAGCTCCATTGCGAAGCCGCCTTGCTCTCACCATCGACCGGTGTGGTCGATAGCCATGCCTATATGTTGGCACTGCAAAGCGATCTCGAGGCTCATGGAGGCATGGTGGCCTTTGAGTCGGCCTTCGAGTCCGCTCAGGTGACGGCCGAGGGTATTGTGGTACGAGCGGCGGGCATTGAAGTGCTCACCCAGGAACTGATCAATTCGGCGGGTTTATATGCAAGTTTAGTGGCTAAATCTATTTCAGGACTAGACGCTGAGCATGTGCCGCTGACTCGTTTTGCCAAAGGCAACTACTACAGCTTACAGGGCAAGACCCCCTTTCAACGCTTAATCTATCCGGTCCCTGAGAATGCCGGACTGGGCGTGCATGTCACGATCGATTTAGGTGGTCAAGCGCGCTTTGGTCCCGATGTCGAATGGTTGACGATGAGCGACCCGAGCGGGATTGATTACACCGTCGACCCTCGCCGTGCGCAAGTGTTTTACGAGGCGATCAGGCGCTATTGGCCCGATTTGAAAGATGGCGCATTGTTGCCAGCCTACAGTGGCATTCGGCCTAAACTTCAAAAGCCAGGCGAGCCTGCACTCGATTTCTTGCTTCAGGGGGTGCGCGAACACGGTGTGCGAGGCTTGGTTAATTTATTGGGCATCGAGTCGCCAGGTTTGACGGCGTCAATGGCGATTGCTCGCCAGGTGAATCGCCTGTTAACTGAGTAAACCTGTTGGTGGAGTCTTGTCTTTGGCTTTAATGGGCGCGGGCTCACAAGAGAACAATTCTGGGATGGGGCCGCGCAGCATGGCAAGCGCCTCACTTGGCTTGGCCTCCAACCAGGCCTTCCAGTCGTTCTGTTCGAGAATTGCAATGGTGCGCTTTTCCTCGCCCGGCTTGTGAAAGCGTTTCATCAGACCGTGTTGATCAGCGTTAAGGGTGAGCATTGTGAATGAGTGCACGACTTCCTTATTCGGTGCCAACCATCGGTCCCAAAGACCCGCAACGGCAAAAGCTTGCTGGTCGGCGCGGACTATGCGCCAGCGAATCGCTGCACCACTTTCGTAGTTTGGCTCAAAGAAGGCTTGCATCGGTACCAGACAAAATTGGGCGCGACGCCAAGCTTGCCGAAAGGACGGTTTTTCGGCGACCGTTTCGGAGCGCGCGTTATAGGTGCTACGCGATAACTTGCTGTCTTTCGCCCAAAAGGGAATCAGACCAAAGCACGCCTTAATCGCTTGCTCACCAAGAATCATCGGCGCAGCATAGCCGGGAAAACTTTCTTCTGGATACTGAAAACCAAGCGAGGAGCTTTCAGAGTCACCGGGCATAGAAGTGCTTGTGACCTTAAAGAAGTTCTGTAGTTGGGCTGGAGTGGCGGGGCGGTAATTGACACACATCGCGGTCCTTGATGACAGGTCAGGTTCGAGGCCGCGTCGTCGTTAAGATTTAGGCCATCAGTTTGATGCGCACTATTCCGGTTTGATCGTGCGCTTGGCGGCCTTGGGTCGTTTCCCCACAGTGATCGGAATCACCACCTCTTTGCCGTCCCGTACGAACTTGAACTTGGCTTCCGCCTCGGGTGGCAATTGGGCGACGGTGTTGAGCATGCTGGCCGTATTAGTGATGGCCTTACCATTCACCTCCACCAGGATGTCCCCGATCTGAACGCCGGCCTTAGAGGCCGGGCCGTCTTTCATGATCCCGGCGATGACCGCCCCTTCTTTGCGCGGGAGTTTGAACGCCTCCGCCAGCTCAGGGGTTAAGTCCTGGGGTTCAACTCCAATAAATCCTCGGGTCACCGTACCGGTTGAGATCAATTGATCCATGACTTGCTTCGCAGTGGATATTGGAATCGCGAAGCCAATGCCCAGGGAGCCGCCACTTCGCGAGTAAATGGCCGTGTTGATGCCGAGCAAGCGACCCTCACTGTCGATCAAAGCACCGCCCGAATTGCCGGGGTTGATTGCGGCATCAGTTTGAATAAAGTTCTCAAAGGTGTTGATGCCCAAATGAGTGCGACCCAGGGCGCTGACGATGCCCATGGTGACTGTTTGACCGATTCCAAACGGGTTGCCAATAGCCAATACGATGTCGCCGACCCTGGCTGACTCGACCGAGCCTAGCGCCATCACGGGCAGGTCTTTAAGGAACGTGTCCCTTGTCGACGGGTCTTTAGGCTCAAGTTTGAGCACGGCCAGATCGGTCTCTGGGTCGCTACCGACAATTTTTGCCGGGATAGATCGGCCGTCGGCTAAGGTAACCTCAATTTCATCTCCTCCGTCGATCACATGGTGGTTGGTGAGAACAAAGCCTTCACTCGATACGATCACACCCGAACCCAAGCTTGAGGCCTGCTTTTTGTCCTCAGGCGCTTCGTCGCCAAAAAACCGCTTGAAAAAGGGATCGTTTAAGAGAGGATTATTCTCGGAGGATCTTTTGCCCGCTTTACTGGTGTTGACATTGACGACCGCAGGCGTCGCTCTTTGTGCGGCCTCGCTGTAAGATCGTTGTGCTGCAGTCTTGCCGAGGGCAGGAGCATTGATCACGCCTTGGCTAGCGGAGTCGGCCAAGCCTGGAGTGGAGCCCGCGTAGCGTCTAGGCAACCATTCCGGTCTAAAACTCGCCAAGATAAACAAGACGGCCAACATCAAGGTGATGGCCTGCGCAAACAATAACCAAAGTTTCTTTAGCATGATCCAGAAAACACAAATGACGAATGAAAAAACGATGC
>JANLRI010000284.1:0-20462 GCA_031361565.1 Betaproteobacteria bacterium
CCAGGGCTTGCCCTGCCAATCGATACAGTGGGCGGGCGCAGGGCCCATACCTTCCCACCATACGTCGCCATCGGGGGTTAGGGCAACATTGGTAAAGACGGTGTTCTCTTTAAGAGAGGCCATACAGTTGAAGTTTGTCTGATCATTAGTACCCGGAGCCACGCCGAAATAGCCTGCCTCGGGGTTGATTGCGAACAGGCGCATTTTGCCGGTGCGCGCATCGACCCGGGGTTTGATCCAAGCGATGTCGTCGCCAATGGTCGTGACTTTCCAGCCTTCGAAACTCTTGGGCGGAATCAACATTGCAAAGTTCGTCTTGCCGCAAGCCGAAGGGAAGGCCGCAGCGATGTGGTATTTCTTACCTGCTGGTGAAGTGACACCCAAGATCAACATATGCTCGGCCAACCAGCCCATACCGTCCTTGGCGACATCTTGGCGCCCCATATTGGAAGCGATTCGCAAGGCAAAACACTTTTTACCTAAAAGTGCATTGCCGCCATAACCCGAACCGTAACTCCAGATCTCACGAGTCTCCGGGTAGTGAACAATGTATTTGGTTGGGTTGCAGGGCCAGGCCACATCTTTTTGGCCCGCCGCAAGAGGCGCACCTACCGTGTGCATACAAGGCACGTATTCACCGTCTGCGCCCAGCACGTCATACACCTGCTTACCCATGCGGGTCATCATGCGCATGTTAATTACCACATAGGCCGAGTCTGACAACTCCACGCCGATTTGGGCAATGGGTGAGCCGAGTGGGCCCATCGAAAAAGGCACGACATACAGGGTGCGACCACGCATCGATCCTTTGAAAAGACCAGTCATGGTCTCGCGCATCTGTGCTGGCGCAACCCAGTTGTTGGTGGGGCCAGCATCTTCCTGTTTTTCCGAGCAGATATAAGTGCGCTCTTCAACCCGGGCCACATCACTTGGGTCGGAGAGTGCAAGGTAGGAATTGGCGCGCTTAGCCGGGTTGAGTTTTTTCATTGTGCCGGCAGTCACGAGCTCGCCACACAAACGGTCGTATTCCTCTTGGGACCCATCAGACCACTCGACGCGGTCGGGCTCAGTGAGTTCAGCCATCTTGGCCACCCACTCAATCAAACCCTTATGTTTGACATAGCTGGGAGCAGAAACTGCGACCGATTTAACGGCTGAGTTTGCGTAGGGTTGGTTCATCAAAAGACTCCAAATCAAAAATAAATCGGTACAGTCTGGCCGAGCTCGATGCGTTTACGCAGAGCACCTGGCAAGACTGAAAGTGGGGCAACTACTCTGAAGTTGCAATAACTCCAGCGGACAAATATGGTGCGAGCTTCGCGGAGGACGACAAAGCGCTTCGCTTGGGGCGAGCGGCAGGCCAGTCAGACCCAAGGGTGAAGGGTCGAGGCGGGAGTTTTTGGTGGTTTTTAACACTAACTCTGTCTCCGGGGGGCGAATCATACACCCGGCGTGTTCTGTTTGGTCAATACCAATTCAGTCCAAAACGGATGCAATGTCGCGGCTTTGCATCATCTCGCTGGGGCCTCTCGCGGGCAAGGTGAAAGCGCCGAGCGGCCGGGAGTTTTTCACGAAGGGCTGCTTACAATAGACACATGAACAAAATTCTTGTGATTTATGCCCATCCAGAAGCACCTCGGTCAAGGGCTAACCGCGCGCTACGCGAGGGCGCTCAAAGCGTACTGGAAACGCACGGACTGGATATCACTTGGCATGACCTGTATCAACATTATCCGGACTTCCATGTTGATGTCCGCCAGGAGCAAGGCCTGCTCCTGGCCCACGACGTCATCGTGTTTCAGCATCCCTTCTACTGGTATAGCGTACCCGCACTTCTCAAACAATGGATCGATGAGGTCCTTGAGGATGGCTGGGCTTATGGTGGCGGTGTTCAGCAATTAGCCGGTAAGGGCTGGGGACATTGGGTGACGGCGGGCGGGTCAGCAAACGCTTACACTGCAAATGGGCAAAATAACTTTGAAGTGGAGTTGTTGCTTAGACCGCTCGAGCAAACCGCTTTGCTGTGTGAATGCTTTTGGTTGCAGCCGCAGTTCACTTACTCAAGCCTCACCTTGGACGAGCAGGATTTGGAGACAGAGTCGCGGCGTTATGCGGGCTGGCTTAGGGCGCTAGCGCAGGCCGAAAGGCTGGAGTCGCACCATGCATGATCAGGGTTTTCTCATCCAGGCGCTCGTCTATTTCTCCGCAGCCGTGTTGTTGGTGCCCTTGTTTACCAAGTTGAAACTCGGCGCCGTGCTGGGTTATTTAGTGGCCGGGGTGGTGATTGGCCCGTGGGGGTTTAAGCTGATTAGCGATCCTCAGGCGGTCGAGAAGGTGTCCGAGTTTGGCGTGGTGCTCCTGCTCTTTCTGATCGGACTTGAGCTGAATCCGAACCGGCTATGGTCCCTGCGCAAAGCCATCTTCGGTCTCGGAGGCCTGCAGGTGCTGGTCACCATCGCCGTAGTTTTTGTCGCAACGTTCACCTTCTTGACCTGGAAACCTGCGCTAGCCATAGCGATGGCCGCCTGTCTATCATCCACGGCGATGGCCATTCAGGTTCTACAGGAGCGTCATCTCCTCGCCACGCAAGGCGGAGAGTCTGCTTTCGCGGTATCGCTGTTTCAGGACTTGGCGGTGATTCCCTTGCTCTTGGTACTCAGCTTGCTTGCGCCCTCCAGCACGTCTGCCCCGGCCTTCACCTGGGTGAATTTGCTTGAGGCCGTGGCTTTGATTGCGGGTATCGTGTTGATCGGGCGCCTTGTGCTGCGCCCCATCTTCCGACTGATCGCCAGCTTGGAAATGCGCGAGATTTTCATAGCCTTCACGCTGGTGTTAATCGTCAGCAGCGCCTTGCTCACCCAGGCCGTTGGCCTATCTCTCGCACTAGGCAGTTTCGTCGCCGGCATCCTGTTAGCGGAGTCCGAATATCGCATGGAGCTCGAGGTCGATATCGAGCCCTTCAAAGGCTTGCTCCTCGGCTTATTCTTCATGGCGGTGGGTATGGGAATTGATGTCGGCCTGCTGTTAAAGTCACCACTTCTGGTGATTGCTTTGGCGCTGGCTGTCGTGGTCCTGAAGACCCTAGTTTTGCTCGGTCTAGCGTGGAGTTTCAAACTTTGTAAGAGTGACGCCTGGGTGTTCGCCCTCTCGCTATCTCAAGTCGGTGAGTTTGCCTTTGTGATGTCCAATCAGGCTCAGCGTAGCACCATCTTCAGCGCCGAACAGGCGGCATTGCTGAACGGCGTAGTGGCCTTATCGATGTTGTGTACACCACTACTCTTTCTTGGCTACGAGCGCTTCATTATGCCGCGCTTTAACCGCTTGCAGGCCAAGTCAGCCGACAAGATCGACGAAAAAAGCGAAGTCATCATTGCCGGCATCGGACGCTATGGGCAAATCAGTGCGCGCCTCTTACATGCGCGCGGGGTGCCGCTGACGATGATCGACGTAGACCCAAATCAGGTCGACACGATGCGCAAGTTTGGTTGGCGAGCCTATTATGGCGATACCAGTCGCCCCGATGTCTTGGAAGCAGCAGGCATTCGCGAAGCCGCGCTGATCATTTTGGCCATGGACGACGCCGACAGGGTGATCAAAACCGCACAATATCTTCGCCAGCACTTTCCAAGGGTGAAAGTGTTAGCGCGTGCCCGCAGCCGAACTGAGGCGGTGGAACTCAGAAAGATTGGTGTGCTTGAGGTGAGAGAAACCTTCGGCTCAGCGCTGCTGACTGCCCGCCAGGCTCTTGAAACCTTGGGCGAGGGTGCGTACGCTGCACGCAAGGCAGCTTTCCAGTTTCGCGATCACGACGAGAAGATGATGAATGAGCAAATGAGTATTGGTGATGACGAGGAAAAGCTCATTGCCTTTTCCAAACGCGGGCGCCAGGATTTCGCGAACCTCGTGGCGCGTGAACAAGGTCGTAACGCCGTGAAAGGCTGGCATACTCACTGATTCCGATCCTGCCCCTTTCTTTTTAGAAGCCAGTATGCTGCCCCTCTCGCCCTTCGCCATTCTGAACGCTTACGATAGTGCTACGAGCCTAGACGCGGATCTTTATCAAACCCTGACTGACTTCGCCCAGGCACAGCAAATTGCTAACACGGTCGCTCAGCTACGCAGCGCGCGCGGCGAAAAAGCGCTGGGTTATAAAATCGGTTTTACCAACCGAAGCTTATGGCCGGTGTACGGAGTGTCGCGACCGATTTGGTCACCCATTTACGATACGACCGTGACCCAATTGTCAGGCTATAGCGCTCAGATTAACCTAGGCCGCTTTGTCGAGCCTCGCTTAGAGCCAGAAATTGTGATTGGATTGCGAGCCACCCCTAAAGACGATTCGATCTCAGAAATCGTGCGGGCCGTCGACTGGGTGGCGCACGGTTTTGAGGTAGTGCAAAGCCATTTCCCGAAATGGCGATTTACGGCAGCCCAGGCTCATGCCTGTCAGGGCCTGCACGGTGCGCTCCTGATCGGCCCGCGCACCGGCATTCAAGAGCGGGGGCAAGGGCTCGTCCAAACCTTGAGTGCGGCGCGTGTAGCACTGTGTTTGGAAACGCTGCGCAATGAAGAGAAGAGTTTGCATCTGGTGGAGCAGGGTCTCGGTTCAAATGTTTTGGACGGGCCGATACAGGCCTTGGCCTTTCTCGTCAAAGGCTTAGCCGAGGAAGGAAAGGTGCTGCCTCCCGGCGCAATCATTACGACGGGCACGCTGACGGATGCGCAGGCCATGGTGCAGGGGCAGCGCTGGCGCAGCCATTGGTTATCAAAGGCTATTGAGCCGTCGCATGTGCACGACAACGAAGCGGCCAACATCGGCACAACCGTGGATGGCGAAAAAGCGGCGCGGCATGGAGCGAGTGCGGATGACAAAATCACCCAGGTCCGCGAGCGTGATTTTCTGCTGTCGAGCCTTGAACTGGACGTTGTATGAGTCGAAAAAATACTCCCCCTTTGGCGGCGCCGGGAGCACTGAGCATAGGTCGTGCGGAGATCACGCAGGCCGCCACAAGGATCGCGCCGCACACTAGAAAAACACCGGTCATCAATCTCGACATTAATGGTCTTGCCGTCACCTTGAAGCTTGAGCAGTTACAGGTCGGAGGTACCTTCAAAGCTCGTGGTGCCTTCAACCGTTGCTTAAGTGCCGGTGCTACTCAAATGGTCGCGGCCTCCGGCGGCAACCATGGCATTGCTGTGGCTTATGCGGCGCAAACCTTGGGCCTCAAGGCGCATATTTTTGTGCCTATCGGCGCACCGGCCGCGAAGGTCCAAAAACTGCAAGCGCTTGGCGCGCAAGTGCATCAGACTGGGAGTCAATATTCTGAGGCTCTGGCCGCAAGCATGAGCTTTGCTGAGGCGCATTCGATACCGATTTCCCATGCCTATGACCAATACGAAACCTTGTGTGGGCAAGGTACCCTGGCGCGAGAGTGGCATGAGCAAAGCCCAAAGCTCGATACGGTATTGGTGGCGGTTGGAGGCGGTGGCTTAATCGGCGGTATGGCCGCTTGGTATCGGGGCGACGTTAAAATCGTCGCGGTTGAAACGGAATCCTGTGCCACCTTGCATTGTGCGCTCGAAGCGGGTGAGCCGGTGGACATAGAGGTCTCAGGCTATGCTGTGGATGCGCTCGGAGCCAGGCGGATCGGTGCCCTGATGTTTCCGATCGCGCAGCAGTTTATAGCCCGATCAGTATTGGTGAGCGACGCAGCCGTGCGGGCGGCTCAATTGCAAGCTTGGCGTGAAGCACGTATCGCGGCCGAGCCCGCCGGCGCGGTAGCTTGGGCGGCACTGGCTAGTGGCGCCTATGTGCCAGAGCCTGGTGAGCGCGTGGGGGTCCTGGTGTGCGGCGCCAATATGGACCCGAGCCAGCTTTTTGAGTAAGCGTTTTTAGAGCAACAGATCATGGATATGGAACCCTCCGACCTTTACTTTCCGGGAAGCTACCAAGCCTCGCGCGAGCGCTTGTTGGCGAGCGCGCGAGCATGGTCCAATACGATTTCTGTCACCATTGATTCTCGGGCGATACCCTCCAAAGGACCCAGCGGCGAGAGCTTGGCGCTGGACTGGATCCAACTTGGCCCGAGACGGGCAGGCCGACAGGCCAAACGAGTGTTGGTGCTGTCCTCGGGGACCCACGGGATTGAAGGTTTTTGCGGGGCCGGTGTTCAGCATGCGATGCTGGAACACTATCTGAAAGGGGGCGTTTCTTTGCACGCCGATGGCTCGAGGCCGATTCCTGCGGTGAGCGAATGGCCGGATGATTTCGCCCTGGTGATTTGTCACGCGATCAACCCCTACGGATTTGCTTGGCTGCGACGGGTCAATGAAAACAATGTCGATTTGAATCGCAACTCGGTCGAAGTCTTTGATACCCGCAAGGTCCATCCCGATTATGAAGCTTTGAGTGAGTTCCTCAATCCACCCGATTTGGAGCCAGCGCCTGAAGTCCAGCGTTGGCAGGCAATGCAGGACTTTATTGAAAAGCACGGCGAGCGCGCCTTTCAGCAGGCGGTTGCGGAAGGGCAGTACAAATACCCGCGTGGCGTGCAATTTGGAGGGCATGAAAGCCAGCCCTCCATTGGGCATTTACACGCACTGAGCCGGGAATATTTAACGCAAGCCGAGCAGGTGCTTTGGGTGGACTATCACACCGGCTTGGGCAATCTAGGCGCCTGTGAACTGATCACGGGCTACCCTCGAACCGATCCCGCGTTTCAATTCGGCCAGGAGGTTTGGGGCCAAGCGGTAAAGTCCACCGAAAGTGGCGATTCATTGTCCACTAAACTCAATGGATTGATCGATCAAGGCTTGCGCCCCCTGTTTGGTGATCGCACCCGATTTTTCTTTGTGTCGGCGGAATACGGGACCTATCCCATCATGCGCATGCTGCGCGCCATGCGCTCCGACAACTGGCTGCATCACTATGCCGATAGCGCACATCCGCTTTGGCCCGCGGTTAAAGCCGAGGTTTTGGAGTCTTTCCGACCCAACCAAGCGCTGTGGCGCCAGAGCGTTCTGAAAGAGGCGGAAACGCATTTAGGAAGGGCTTTTCAGGCACTTTTCGACCTTTAATACCCAAAAATTTGGCCTTTTAGGGGTTTTCTGAATCCCAGCGTAGCGCACCTTTCCCCTTTTTGTGGCTAATCGGTTACATTAACTGCATGACACGTCTACCTACCCACCACCCAGTGCGCCTTGGCCCCTCGTCCTCAAAATTTGGATGGACGCCCGCGCAACGCACGGTACTTACCGCCCGCATCATGCTGACGGTGTCTTTCGTGTGTGGTTTTGAAGCTCTGTGGCGCGGCTCGGTGGCCCGAACCCTGGTGGCTGCACTTATTCTTGCCCTGGGCGGCGGCTTACTGGTTGCAGCTAAGCACGCCGAAGCGTCCTGAGATCGTTCGATGCTTGGCGGGTTGATCGCTACCCGCTCGATAGTGAGCTGGTCGACGTTGGCCACGTCGGCCCCGAACTGGCCCATCTCTCCCAAGTTTATTTAGACAGCCCGCGCGCGCTGGTTTTTCGCAATCCCTCCTCGGAGTGGCAGGCCTGGGTCCTGTTGTTGCCAATTGCCACTAGGCTGTCACTCCTGGCCAATCCCATTTTCGGTCAACTCACTCGCGCTTGGGGCTATAACCTGCGCTTTGTGGGCATTGACCAAGAGCGCCGTGTGTTCGATTTTCGCACGCTTCTGGCCGACGATTTGTTGCGGCAACTGATTGAGTTGCTTGGGCAAAGTCAAGCCGCCACTGAGATGCAAATACAAGCCCGGACCACTGATGTACTTTTCGCGAGCCTTGCGCGCGATATGTTGACCGTACTCGACAAGCGTCGTAGCGACTGGGGTAAGCACCTGGATACCGTGCACCGTCTCGAGAGCGGCCAAAGGGACAGTCTGTTTCAAAGAGAAACCCGTTACCCAGATTTTCTACAAGGCTTGCATCGGGCCTTGCGCGACGAGCTGATTGATCTCCACTTTTACGGCCGCGTGTTGCGCTCGATTGATCGCCGCGAAGCGGCCGTCGAACTGCGCTTGGCGGCGTTTGTGGAATCTTGTCTTGAGCCGGTGGCCTTAGCGAAGCTTGGCAAGGCCAGTGTTGGTCAGCATCTCGGTTGCTACAACTGGTTGCATTTGTCACCACGGCACGCCGCCAATCGCGCTCACATTTTGCGTGAGCTCCCTAATTTTGCAGGTTACTTCGCTGAGAGCCTGGTGCCACTGGACACCTTGTCGAGCCTGGCCGATCCCCATGAGAATGAGGATTTGTTTGGTTTGGAGGTGAACCCACTGGATGAAGTTTTGAATCTCGCCCGCAGTGCAGGCTCGGCGCCAGCAATACCGACCTTAGATCTCGCCAAGCTCGTCTCTAGAAATGACACCCTACATAGCCTGCGCTGGGCCGCCAGCCTGCGCCAAGCCGTGGATGCGGGCCAAGACCGCGCCGTCATCGAAGCCCTCGCACATCGTTTCGCAGTGCCTGACAATGTTCTGCGTCGCCTTTGGCGCGACAAGCCCTTTGGGCTTGGGGCGCTGCCGACCTGGCAGTTAGTGCAGGTGCTGCGCCACTTGGCCGCCCTTAAAGAGCGTGCTTGGCCAAGCAATGAGCCAGCCTGGGCCGCCTTATTAGAGCTTGCGGCAGAATAGCCGCCTTGTACCTGCGTGGCATTCAGTAGTTGTGAGTGCGAGCTGGCGCAGTTCACGCATTTTAGGAGCCCGTCTTGCCCGAACTCATTGTCGATAAAAAAGCAGTCAAAGAAACCGGTATTGCCCGTCTAATCTTTTCCAACCCGCCAAAGTTCAATGCTCTGTCGATGGACATGTGGCTGGATATCCCACGCCGCTTGCAAGAGCTTGAGGCCGATCCCGAGGTCAGAGTCATCATCATGGAAGGCGAAGGCGAAAAGGCCTTTGCTGCTGGTGCTGACATTTCCAAGTTTGAGGATCGCAAACAAGCGCGTGAGTTACAAGTCAAGCACGAAAAGGCTGTAGAGCAGGCTTATCTTGCGCCGTTGGCCTGTAAAAAACCGGTCATCGCCAAGATTCACGGTGTGTGCATGGGCGGAGGTCTAGGGGTGGCTTCGGCTTGTGATCTTCGTTTCTGTTCTGAGGACGCGCGTTTCCGAATGCCAGCTGCGCGTTTGGGCCTGGGCTATAACATTGTCGGTGTACGCCGTTTTATTCAGACCATAGGCGTGCAAAACACCTTCGATATCTTCTATACCGCCAAGATTTTTGGTGCTGCTGAGGCCTTGAGGATGGGCTTGGCGTTTCAAGTGGTGCCTGCGCAGGAGTTAGAAGCGACGGTGTGGGCCTACGCCAAAATGGTCGCGGCCAATGCTCCTCTGACGATTCGAGCGATGAAAATCGCCGCGACGGAGATTCTTCGGCAGGGCGCTCCCGATTTGGAGGCCGTCGCCCAAGCAATTGCCGCCTGCGGTGCGAGTGATGACCACGTCGAGGGCGCGCGTGCCTTTATGGAGAAGCGTGAGCCGCAGTTTCTTGGCCGTTAGATTTGGATTCGAAGACCCGTTCAACTGGCTGCTGATCGCGCCCACTGCATATTTTTTTCCGCCGTCTACCCCGTGGTACTTTTGCGGCACAGCAACAACTTTGCGGAATTTGTGCACGGTTTAGCCCTGTTCTAAAACTTCCCGTTTGACCAATGACCGGGAAATCCCTTAGAATCCCGAGTCTTTGCCTCCTGAGCCTCGTTTGGCGGCCTAACGAATGCGCGAAGGATTTGCGTGCTCAAGGCTTAGATCAGGATTCTCTAAGCGACCAAGTCTGATGTTTGCAGCGGTTTTGTCCCAGTTGCTCGTTTCGGCGGCTCTGTGCCTGATCGCATGGATGTGGCAGGGGTGGGATACGGCGAGTTATCTTGCCTTGGGTGCGGTGGTTGTGATTGTTCCAAACGCGATCTTCGCGCTGAGACTGTCGCTGCATCAGGGGCGCGCGCCGGAGTCTTATCCGGTGGTGTTCTTCCTGGGTGAGTTCCTGAAGATCGGGCTCATGGTTGCGGGCCTGGGTTTGATTATTAAGTATGTGCCGGGGGCCAGTTGGTTGCCTCTGCTCATTGGTTTGATTGCCGCTTTGAAAGCACCGTTTTTATCGGTGTTTTTGGGCGCAAAGTTTAGAAGTTAGTCGTTTAAAAATTTAGGGTTAGAAGTACGCGTATGGCCGGCCAAGCACCAGCATCACCTTCAGAATATATCGTTCATCACCTGACCCACCTGAACACTTCAGGTCATGCTCAGACCAAGATCGTTGACTTCTCGTTGATCAATTGGGACACGG
Source organism: Betaproteobacteria bacterium (assembly GCA_031361565.1). Classification (GTDB taxonomy): domain Bacteria; phylum Pseudomonadota; class Gammaproteobacteria; order Burkholderiales; family Burkholderiaceae_E; genus JAPOKJ01. Next base: position 10,301 of record JANLRI010000284.1, read on the forward strand.
TGTTTTTCTCGATTGCCATGGCGGTGCTGGCCGGTGGTTTAATGTTTTCCGCAGCGCGTGCGGTCACCTCTGGGGTGCCAGGTCGTTTTGTCGGCGCCATTGAAGCCCTGCTCGAGTTTGTGCACGAGCAAGCCAAGTCAATTGTTCACGGCGACATTACCTACATTGCCCCCTTGGCACTCACTTGCTTCATGTGGGTGTTCTTTATGAACAGCCTGGACTTTCTTCCTCTCGATCTCTTTCCCTGGATCGCAGAAAATATTTTTCATCTACCCTATTTGCGTTCCGTGCCTACGGCAGATTTGAACGCCACTTTGGCGATGTCCTTGGTGGTGATCTCCTCTACAATCTATTACGGCGTCAAAATCAAGAAGCCTGGTGGCTTCTTGCATGAACTCGTTTCGGCCCCGTTTGGCACCAGCAAAAACCCTTTATATGCCGTAATCCTTGGCGTGCTTAATTTAGGTATGCAGATGATTGAGTACCTGGCTCGCCTGGTATCGCTCGGCATGCGGCTATTCGGAAACATGTTTGCGGGCGAACTAGTCTTCATGCTAATTGCCCTTCTTGGCGCGACCGGCGTTTGGTATCTCGGCGGCCTACATTTCGTGCTGGGTCTAGGCTGGGCGATCTTCCACATCCTGATTGTTGCTCTACAGGCCTTCATTTTCATGATGTTGACCCTCGTCTATATGGGCCAGGCGCACGACTCTCACTAAGTTTTCAGTCTTCTCATTCCATTTTCTTTTCTTTTTCTTTCAACACTAAATTTCAAACAAGGAGTCAACATGACCAACGTTGCACTGGTAGCTATCGCTTGCGGATTAATCATTGGCCTCGGAGCGCTTGGCGCTTGTATCGGCATCGGCATGATGGGCGGTAAGTACATTGAAGGCGCCGCACGTCAGCCAGAACTGATGGACAAGCTGCAGACCAAGATGTTCCTCTTGGCGGGTTTGATCGACGCTGCGTTCCTGATCGGTGTCGGTATCGCCATGATGTTCGCGTTCGCAAACCCGTTCAAGTGATCCGGCGCCCAGTAGTCAGTCGCTACTGGTCGTAGATATCTTCTTTCGCCAAGTTCTTGAAGGGCCTCTTGAATCGTCAAGAGGTGCCAAATGGAAACGAAGCGTAGGTCCTTCTGCAGATAGTCGCTCATCGGTGATGCCCTCAGAGGTTTATAGATTGATTGTTCTTACCCAAGAACCAAGGGATTAAGTCGTGAACATTAATGCGACCTTATTTGTCCAGATCGCTGTCTTTCTGGCACTTTGGTGGTTTACCGCCAAGTTTGTATGGCCTCCGATAACGAAGGCATTGGATGAGCGCGCTCAGCGTATCTCTGATGGTCTCGCGGCTGCCGACCGCGCCAAGGCAGAGCTAGCCACCGCTAAGCGTAGCATCGACGCCGAGCTCAAAACAGCTCGCGATGGCGCTGCTGAAGTGCGTGCCAATGCTGAAAAGCAAGGCGCTCTCGCGCTTGAAGAAGCTCGTGCCGAAGGTGCTCGCATCGTCGCCGCTGCCAAGAAGCAAGCTGAAGAAGAGGCTCATCTGGCCGCGCAAAAAGCGAAAGAGCAGTTGCGTGATCAAGTGGCGGTGTTGGCTGTGTCCGGTGCTGAAAAAATCTTGCGTCGTGAAATCGATGCGAGTAAGCATGCGGATCTCCTGACCAACCTCAAAAACGAGCTGCGCTAGGAGCATTGCACAATGGCTGAAGCGCTAACTATTGCCCGTCCTTACGCCGAAGCCGCTTTTAAGCTGGCGCGTGAGCAGGGTGCAATGCCTTCCTGGAACGACGCTCTCGGTCGCTTGGCTGCGATTGCCAGTGCGCCAGAGGCTCGCGCGGTGGTTGGCGACCCCAACCTCACCGTGGCTCAACTCGCGACCCTGTTCTCGGACAGCTCCGGTGTGTTGACGGCCGAGCAGAAAAATTTTGTGACCATGCTGGCCCAAAATGATCGTCTCTCGGTGTTGCCTGAAATCTCCACCATGTTTGCCAAATTGCAGCATGGTCAAGAGGGTGTGGTGGATGCTCATGTGGAGTCCGCCTTCCCCTTAAGTGATGTCCAAATGGCTGAGATTGTCAAAACCTTGGAAGCCAAAGTCGGCAAGAAAGTGTCAGCGACGGCCTCAGTGAATGGCGATTTGATTGGCGGTGTCTCGATCAAGATTGGTGATGAGGTGATGGACACCTCAGTACGGGGCAAGCTAGCCCAGCTTTCGAAATCCCTGGTCGCTTGAAGAAAGAGTGCGTAGAGCAGTAGGTCTGCCCCGCTTCAAATCTTCACCCGGCCTAGTTTCACAAATGAGTCACGAATAAATGAGTCACATATTCGTGGCGCGTTAGTCAAGATTAAAAGTTTAGGAGAATTTTATGCAACTGAATCCCGCAGAGATCAGCGAACTGCTAAAGAGCAAGATCCAGAACCTGCAGGTTTCGGGCGACACCCGGAATCAAGGTACTGTCGTCTCCGTGACCGACGGTATCTGCCGCATTCATGGTCTGTCCGACGTGATGCAGGGCGAGATGATCGAGTTCCCCGGTAACACCTTCGGCCTGGCTTTGAACCTGGAGCGCGACTCGGTCGGTGCCGTGGTTCTCGGTGAGTACGAGCATATTTCTGAAGGCGATGTGGTCAAGGCCACGGGTCGTATTTTGGAAGTGCCGGTCGGCCCAGAACTGCTTGGCCGCGTGGTCAATTCTCTCGGTCAGCCGATCGACGGCAAAGGCCCGATCAATGCCAAGAAAACCGACGTGATCGAAAAGGTTGCACCGGGCGTGATCGCCCGCCAGTCCGTATCTCAGCCGGTGCAAACGGGTCTGAAGGCGATTGACTCGATGGTGCCAATTGGCCGTGGCCAGCGCGAGCTGATCATTGGTGACCGCCAAACAGGTAAAACTGCGGTAGCGCTCGACACCATCATCAACCAAAAAGGCAAGGGCGTGTATTGCGTCTATGTCGCGATTGGCCAAAAGGCTTCTACCGTTGCCAACGTGGTGCGTAAGCTCACTGAACTCGGTGCGATGGAATACACCATTGTTGTTGCTGCGACCGCTTCCGAGTCGGCTGCTCTGCAATACATTGCAGCATATTCCGGTTGCACCATGGGCGAATACTTCCGCGATCTTGGCGAAGACGCACTGATCGTTTATGACGACCTGTCCAAGCAGGCCGTGGCTTATCGCCAAGTGTCCTTGCTGCTCCGTCGTCCCCCAGGCCGTGAAGCTTTCCCTGGCGATGTGTTTTATCTACACAGCCGCTTGCTCGAGCGCGCAGCCCGTGTGAACGCCGCCCATATTGAAAAAATCACCAATGGTGCCGTCAAAGGCAAAACAGGTTCTCTGACCGCTCTGCCGATCATCGAAACTCAAGCGGGTGACGTATCCGCTTTCGTTCCCACCAACGTGATTTCGATTACCGACGGTCAGATCTTCCTGGAAACCGACCTGTTTAACGCCGGTATCCGTCCCGCGATTAACGCTGGTATTTCTGTGTCTCGTGTGGGCGGTGCCGCTCAGACCGACATCATCAAGAAGCTCGGCGGCGGTGTGCGTTTGGCGCTGGCTCAGTACCGTGAATTGGCTGCGTTTGCGCAGTTCGCGTCCGACCTTGACGACGCTACTCGTAAGCAGTTGGAGCGTGGTCGCTTAGTCACAGAGTTGATGAAGCAAGCTCAGTACCAACCATTGCAAGTGTGGGAAATGGCGCTCATTTTGTTCGCTTCCAACAATGGCTACTTCGATGACATCCCTGTGCCAAAAGCACTGGCTGCTGAAAAAGCCCTGAAAGAGTTTGCCAAGCAAAAGCATTCTGGTCTGGTTGAAGAAATTGAGCGCGACAAGAAATACAGCAAGGACATTGAGGCCAAGCTGCATGAGTTGTTGAAGGACTTCAAAAAGTCCGGCGCTTATTAATATTTGACCCGAGCTAGGAGCAAATATGGCTGGCAGTAAAGAGATTCGGTCCAAGATCAAGAGCGTGCAAAACACGCGCAAGATCACCAAGGCCATGGAAATGGTTTCGGCATCCAAGATGCGAAAGGCCCAGGAGCGCATGCGCGCGGCTCGGCCTTATGCAGACAAGATCCGTAACATCGCCTCGCAATTGGCCAGTGCCAATCCTGAGTATCGTCATCCGTATCTCGTGCAAAACACGGCGGCGGATTCGGTCGGCATGATTGTGGTGACCAGCGACAAGGGCCTGTGCGGTGGCTTGAACACCAACTTGTTGCGTCTTGTCACTATCAAACTCAAAGAGATTCAGACTGCGGGTCAAAAGACCGTGGTCTCAGCGATTGGTAACAAGGGCTTGGGCTTCATGAACCGCATTGGCGCGAAGGTGATTTCTCACCTCACGCAAATCGGCGATATCCCCCACTTAGAGCGCTTGATTGGACCGGTTAAGGTTCAGCTCGACGCTTATGAGCGCGGTGAAATCAATGCGGTTTTTCTTTGCTACACGCGCTTCATCAATACTATGAAGCAAGAGCCTGTCATTGAGCAGTTGTTGCCCTTGCCTGCCGAGAAGATGGAGGGCTCCAAGACTAAAGAATTCTCTTGGGACTACATCTACGAGCCCGATGCTCAAACCGTGCTGGACGAGTTGATGACGCGCTATCTCGAAGCGCTGGTCTATCAAGCTGTGGCTGAAAACATCGCCTCCGAGCAGAGCGCTCGCATGGTCGCGATGAAGTCGGCTTCGGACAATGCCAAGTCAGTGATTGATGAGCTGCAGTTGAGCTACAACAAGGCGCGTCAGGCCAGTATTACTAAAGAATTGTCTGAGATTGTGGGCGGTGCGGCAGCGGTGGGCTAAGGCCTTCATTGCATAGCGCACTCTCAAAAAACTCTTTACTCATATTTAAATTTAACATCAGTATTTAACAGGAAACGAACATGGCAAATGGTCAAATCGTTCAGTGTATCGGCGCCGTGGTGGACATCCAGTTCCCACGCGATGCAATGCCCAAGGTTTACGACGCGCTGACATTGTCAGACAACGGCAAGAGCTTGGCTGAAGCCGGTCTTACCTTTGAAGTGCAGCAGCAGTTGGGCGACGGCGTGGTCCGGACTATTGCTCTGGGCTCTAGTGACGGCCTGCGCCGCGGCATGACGGTGGCCTCCACCGGCGGCCCGATCATGGTGCCAGTCGGTACTGCAACGCTTGGTCGCATCATGGACGTTCTCGGACGCCCGATTGACGATGCCGGTCCGATTGGTACGGAAGAGCGTCGCTCCATCCATTCCAAAGCTCCCAAGTTCGACGAACTCGCGCCTTCGGTTGAAGTGCTCCCCACAGGCATCAAGGTGATTGACCTGGTGTGCCCGTTTGCTAAGGGCGGGAAGATTGGTTTGTTCGGTGGTGCCGGTGTCGGCAAGACCGTGAACATGATGGAACTCATCAACAACATCGCCAAGAGCTACGGTGGTTACTCCGTATTCGCCGGTGTGGGCGAGCGTACTCGCGAAGGTAACTACTTCTATCACGAGATGGAAGAGTCCAAAGTGTTGGACAAGGTCGCGATGGTGTTCGGTCAAATGAATGAGCCACCGGGTAATCGTCTACGCGTCGCGCTCACTGGCCTGACCATGGCCGAGAAATTCCGTGACGAAGGCCGCGACATTCTCTTCTTCGTAGACAACATCTATCGTTACACCCTGGCCGGTACCGAAGTGTCCGCGCTTCTAGGTCGTATGCCTTCCGCCGTGGGTTACCAGCCTACCTTGGCTGAAGAGATGGGGCGCTTGCAAGAACGTATTACTTCCACCAAGACGGGTTCGATCACCTCGATTCAGGCCGTGTATGTTCCTGCCGACGACTTGACTGACCCGTCGCCAGCGACCACCTTTGCTCACTTGGACGCCACCGTGGTGTTGTCCCGTGATATCGCATCGCTCGGTATTTACCCAGCGGTGGACCCACTCGATTCCACTAGCCGCCAGCTCGACCCACAAGTGGTTGGCGAAGAGCACTATGCGGTTGCTCGCCGCGTGCAAGCAACGCTTCAGCGTTACAAAGAGCTGCGCGACATTATTGCGATTCTGGGTATGGACGAGTTGTCGCCAGAAGACAAATTGTCCGTGACTCGCGCCCGTAAGATCCAGCGCTTCCTCTCCCAGCCCTTCAACGTGGCCGAGGTGTTCACTGGTTCTCCAGGCAAGATCGTTCCTCTCAAAGACACTATCCGCGGCTTCAAGATGATCGTGGACGGCGAGTGCGACAACCTACCTGAGCAAGCTTTCTACATGGTCGGTACCATCGAAGAAGCTCAGGAAAAAGCCAAGACGCTTAACTAAGTTCGAGCTGAAAAAGAAGGTAGAGAAACAATGTCCACCATTCATGTCGACGTGGTTAGCGCCGAAACCCTGATTTTTTCAGGGGAAGCCGAGTTCGTAGCCTTGCCGGGTGAATCTGGTGAGTTGGGGATTTATCCCCAGCATATTCCGCTGATCACCCGTATCAAGCCGGGTGCGGTTCGCATCAAGCAAGCGGGCGTCAAGGACGAAACTTTCGTCTTTGTCGCCGGTGGTATTTTAGAAGTGCAACCGCATCGCGTGACGGTCTTGGCCGACACCGCGATTCGGGGTGATGATCTGGATGAGGCTAAGGCCGAAGCCGCGCGTAAGGCTGCGGAAGAGGCACTGGCTAATGCCAAGACGGATATTGATCTGGCTAAGGCGACCAGTGAGCTGGCCATTATGGCGGCGCAGATTGCTGCTTTGCGGAAGTATCGTAGTAAGAAATAATCGGTAACTCTTAACCGGACCTAGCCATCGCTGAGGACCTTTTCAGTAAAGTCCTTGGCGGGCAGGCTATTGAGAAAGCTTACGACCTAGCTGAGCGCCACCGTCGGCAAACATTAGCCGAACTTGACGCTGACACGAACGGCACGACTCGTGTACTAGACCTTAGACTTCGCAAAGCGATCATCGTTGGCGTGAAGGGTAAGCTTGGCGAGGCCCTACTCAATCAGTTACTCGCCTCATCGTATCTCGCGGTAACAGCCATTGCCGACAAGCCACTCACGCTGGGCATCGCAAGGCTTGAGGTCTCGCCATTGCCTGAGGTGAAAGTCGATCAAGCGCAAGACGCTTACCTCTGTCTAAACGACCCTGATGCAGCATATGGGCAGTCAAACTATGGGCGAGATGCACACTTCAGCACCCTACTACCCGAGAATGCCTTTGACGTAGCGAAGGGCCTTGTAGCAAAAGGTGTAAGCCGCTTGATCCTCATTTCGCCACTTTCGAGTTGGCACCAGATGAGTCCAAGCGCCAAGGGCATCAGCTCGGAGTTTGAAAGCAAGTTACTGAGTTTGGAACTGGAAAGTTTCCTCATCTTGCGCCCCGCGAGCGAAAGCCAGAGCGCACCACAAACGACGTTCTTCCGTCGCTTCTTGGAGGGCTACTTCAATATCTTTCGGATCATGTTGCCCAAGGGCGCAGAAAACATGCGCACAGACCAATTGGCGTGTAGTGCGATTAAAGCCAACCAATTTGCGAAGCCTGGCGTGCAGGTTATAGATAATCAAGGCTTGCTGCGAATTCTCGCAGCGTAGGACAGTTCAAAGTTTGCGATAGCGCGTAAGATCCATGGCGTGGGACTAGGCAATCTAGTCAATTGCAGCGAAGGTCAATCCAAGGAATGCTCACGAGGTTTATCCTCTGGAGCATTGCTTGCAAGGTCTTGGTCAGCAGCCCGTCAAGGGGCCGGGTGGCGAGCGCATCCAGATTCAAAGGTTCGGATCGGCCGCCAACCTGAACATTCGCTTGCATTGCTTGGTACTGGACGGCGTTTACCGAACAAACGCCAAAGGTGAACCAGAGTTTATCGAGATTGGCCGATGATGCGGAAGAATCAGACGAAGCCCGTGCGCTCAGGCCGCTGCATAGAGGTTCGTGTGTTTACCGAATTGCGTTCGGCCCGCGAGCTGGTCAGAAGGTGCTGACGTTGCAGGGGGCGCTACCCAGAGAGGCAAGCGGCAAGCAGCGGCTATAAGCCGACCTCCAAGGCTTTAGCCTGCATGCGGCGGTGCAATGGGCAGGGCAAGTCGAGCTGAAGCTCAAGACACCTTGGCGGCACGGCACGACGCATCAGGTGATGTCACCCTTGGAGTTCATGCAAAGATTGGCGGCATTGGTGCCAAGAACGAGGCTGCACTTGATCCGCTTCCACGGGGTGCTGGCAGCGAATGCCAACTTGCGGGCCAAGGGGGTGTTACAAGTGTTTGATGCGAGCGGCCAAGTGGCAAGCACGGGCGGGCTTGTAAGCGGCTCTAGCATCTAAAACTTTACGACGACGAGTTCGTCGGTCACGGTTAAAGTGAACGCGCCGACCGAAAATACCGCTTGGAACTACACCTTGAATTGCGGAGTTAAGCGGACTTACTTTTTTCCGTCCGATCAAGCTTATCAAGGGGTTCCATTGCGCGCTTAGGATTGCCTCGCGCAGCGCGTGTTTCGAATTGAACTTTCGCGTCAAAGTTAGCGAGGGCAACCGTTGCAAGTTCATCAATGAGTCTATTGACGCTCACCGAGTTTGACCTAGCCAGGGCCTTAAGGCGCTCATGCTTTTCATCGGGCAATCGAATGGTTAACGTTGACATGGAAAATCCTTCAAACATTGCTCGGGTGTAAGCACTTTTATGGACGGAAACCGGAGCTCACCTTTAGAGACGTCGCGCAGATTTCGGGTCACAATGAAATTTGCTTGGCCTGCGACTGCCAGTTCGATCAAATGGTTGTCACTTTCGTCCGGGAGATTTGGTCGCCAAGCATAAAACACTTCGACCCACCGGCAGCGATTGAGGAAACCATCAAATATCTCACCGCGCTCCTTGGGCGAGAGCTGCGAAGTAATGAATAGTTGCGTGCGACCGAGTACATCTTCGTATTCAGCAAGTAGAGCAGGTCCGATTACAGGCTGATAGCTTTCGTCCGACTACTGCAGTAGGCATTGGAAAATGACAGCATGGATGCCATCTTCCGAGAACTGTAAATCATCCATGCCACCGCATCGCCTTTGGCCCGCGAGCAGGCCAGAAGGAATGGACCATACAGGCACGCCGCCCAGAGAGGCTAGCGGCGAGCAGAAGTTATGCGTTAACCTGCAAGGTTTCAGCTAGCATTCGGCGCTGCGTTGTGGTGCTGGGCAGAGGAAGACCTAGGCTGCACCTGATCCGCTATGAGCGGCGTTTCGACTAAGATGATGACCGAAAACCAACGGGACAAGCTTTCGAGGGGCGCACTCTTGATGGCAACTATTAAGCAACCCGGGCCACGAGTTGCAAAATAGGCTATCCCCTGTTGGCAATCACCCTTGTGTGGATGCTCGGTGCCTGCGGCGGGTGCAATGGCGGGCAGCCGGACCCTCTCTGGTCATTTACTAAGTGGCGAATTCGTGATGTATGCGCTCTACATGGAGGAACCGGCCAATCGCGGGTTTGGCTCCTTCATCTCTGAGGAGTGTTCCTGTTGGTATGACGCCGCACGTAACTGTTGCGTCACCATTACGACGGCCTGCGATCGATTCAGCTTGCCTACAATCTTGGTTACGTGGCAATGGACGGGCCGGCCTTCAGTGACGCGCTTGATTTCATCTTTGGGTCCCGTCTTAGAGACTAAAAGCCGCTCGCCCGACTAATGCAAAATGGGCGCTTACTGGTAGCGCCCATTCGGCTCGCAGGCTGGCCGGATGGCCAACTTGGGTCAGGCTTTCTGGCGACGTGCGCGCATGGCACCGAGTACCGCACCGCCCAGGGCCAGGATGGCCAAAGAAGAAGGCAGAGGTACGTTGGCTGGGGTGGCGGTACCCACCACAAGCAGACCCATAGGGTTGAGGGAGGTGTCACCGTTGACGACTGTAGCCGTCAGGAGCGAAGTCGCAGCGTAAAGGCCAGACAATGTACGCGGTGCACCGGCCGTCGAGCCGAAACAATCCGTAGTCGTAGGATTGCCACTGCAAGCCGTCGCGCCGGACAGACTACCGCCACCGGAGATTGTCCAGGCAACGGTGTTGTCAGCAGCGTACTGCAGCGAGAAAGCTCCGCTTGGACCGCCGGCATAGGCGGCCATAAGCAAAGTGAAGGTATAGGTCCCGGGGTTCGCGCCGACGCTAAAACTGCCATCATTCGCCGTTGTACCGACCCACTTGCCATCGCC
>JANLRI010000076.1:0-1349 GCA_031361565.1 Betaproteobacteria bacterium
GTCAGTTGGTAGAGGTTTTTCATCGGCTCATAGAAAAAGGCTAATAGGCCCTTGACTGGATCTTTACCCAAACTTAAAAACAAAAGTATGGCGACTACCACGGTGATGAGCAGCGCAAGTAGGGGCGAGGCGTAAGCCCAGAACTTTGAGGGAGCGCTACGCGCTTCTAGCTTAAGCATGGGCCTTCTCCCACAATCCACTCATCCATTGCCCGATCAGTTCTACAGTAGCCTCGTGCGAGGCGATACTCGGTGACAAGCGGCCTTTCGCGATCACGTGCAGGCGATCGCAGATCTCGAATAACTCATCCAGCTCTTCCGAGACCACCAAGACAGCGCAGCCCGCATCTCGCAAGGCGAGTAACTCAGCTCTGATTTGCGCCGCCGCGCCCACGTCCACACCCCAAGTGGGCTGCGCAACGATCAATACTTTCGGGCGCGCATCGATTTCACGGCCGACAATGAATTTTTGCAAATTACCGCCCGACAAGCTCTTAGCGACCGCGTGTGGGCCTCCCGCTTTGACAAAAAAGCGCGCGATCAAATCGGTGGCCTGACGCTTGACCACGACCCACTTCACCAAGCCTCCAAAGAGTGCTCGTGCCCAGGGCTGGTTGCTCAGACCTTCGGAACGCGTCAGGAGCGTATTCTCAGTCAAACTCATCGTCGGGACTGCGCCCCGGCCGAGGCGCTCTTCTGGAATGAAATTCAGACCGGCGCGACGTCGCTCTGCGGCGTTTTGGCCACCGATGGGCCGATTGAAAAGCTTGACCATACTCGAAAGTTCGCGGCCCTCTTCACCCGACAAGCACGCCAGGAGTTCTTTCTGACCGTTACCCGAAACTCCAGCAATGCCCAGAATTTCTCCTTGGCGCAGTTGCATATCCACCGCCAGCAATTCGACCGCAAAGGAGTCGCGTTTGGCGAGAGTCAGTGCATCAACCGTCAAGGCAATATCACCCAAGCTTGCTTCACGATGTTGTAACTTTGGAGGCTCCGCGCCAATCATCAGACGCGACAAACTCACATTGCTTTCCTGCCGTGGATCGACAAAGCCCGTTTTTTTACCTCCGCGCAAGACCGTGCAGGCCATACAGAGTGCACGGATTTCATCGAGCTTATGGCTAATGTACAAAATGCTACAGCCGGTCGCCGCAAGTTTACGGAGGGTTGTGAAAAGTTTTTCGACCGCCTGGGGGGTCAGCACTGAAGTAGGTTCATCCAAGATCAGCAATTTCGGTTCGGTGAGCAGAGCCCGCACGATTTCCACTCTTTGCCGTTCACCGACTGATAAAGTGTGCACTGGGCGCATGGGCTCAAGATCCAGCCCGTAGTCCGAAGCCTTGGCCT
>JANLRI010000088.1:0-4204 GCA_031361565.1 Betaproteobacteria bacterium
TGATCACCGGTTTTTCGCTCGCGACGCTGCAATTGTTTTCGATAGGCCAGCGTTTTCGTCGGTGCGAGAGATTGGGATGCTGATGAAACCGCGGTCTGCGCATTGAATTTTTTCGATTAGCATTGGTGCGAGTAGGGTAGGGCACGGGATGGAACATTTATGAAGCATGAGTCGTTTTTTGGTTTGAACAGAGCGGAGAGTGTGACTTTGCCCTTTCGCGTACGGTTGGCTCGAACACCGAGCGACATTAAACGAGCGATTGGATTGAGACCATCGAAATATGCCAAGAGGGCACCCGACTACTTGGATTTGCTTGAAGGGGCTGAAGAAGAGGATCTAACGCCTGGCAGCATTGTTGTTTTCGCTGAAAGCACCGCGAACAACGAGGTTTTGGGAACTCTCAGGCTTCAGTACAACGTAGTACAGCCTTTGAAAGAGGAAGGCATGGAGTGCTTGATGGGGTTTATGCCCACAGGGAAACTAATGGGTATCAGTAGGCTAACAATTATTTCGAGCGAGTCACGGTCCGAAATTAAGTTTGCGCTATTTAAGGCTGCAACAAAAATCTGTCAGGCGTTGCAGGCAAATTGGATGATCGTGACAGCTCTTCCTCCAATGGATGTTCAATTTGTAAGTGTGATGGCCTTTAAAGCACTTATGCCTCCGGGCGCGACTTTCTCTGAGCCAGGATTTCCAGACCGTAAGTTCAGTCTTTTAGGGCTAGAAGTTTCCCGCGTTAGCGAGATCTGGGGGAAACATGACCCTGGACTCAGGCAGTATATGCTCGATGAATATTCTCCTGAAATCGAGGTATTTGCGTCCATTGCGGCCTTCGGGAGCAAGTCTCGAAAAGTAGACACCAGTCGCAACAATGACTTCTCGCCTGAGGATGTTTTCTCTGACGTGTTTCTGTGATTCAACGTGTGGTGTTTAATAAAGTTACGTTTAAGCGGCTTGAACCGCCCTTTGTCGGAATCACTTCCGAGCTAGGCTAACCAAGAGTCAGACTGCTGTAATGGGTCCGATCAGTTTCAGATTTTTTGTCGAACGATTTCCAAATCCACCACAATTGGTCTTGGAGCGTTACTATTTTTCTGTTGGTTTAGCTCTTGTCATTGCTGCGTTCTTTTTGTTCCGACCGTGGATGCTGTCAACAGGCGAGCCATCTCCTTTAATATTTGAATCTAGATTCTTAACAGCCGATTCGTCGCTGAATGTATCGAAAGCAGCATCGAAGATTACTAGCGTTGCTCCCCAGAGCTTAGTACCAGAAAAAAACTTCTGGGTGCGTATTGATGCGAAAGTCTCGCAGGGGACTCAAGTTCTAGAGATTCGCTTGTTACGACCCGTACAAAGTCGTTTTTGGTTATTCCAGAATAAAGATGGACAACCAAAGCTCATTGAGTTGGTTTCAAGTACCGAAAAGGGCGGCGTCACTGTATTTTTGCCGACTAGTGTCCAGAAAGCGGATGCAATCTCTATCTTGGGTGAGGTATCTGGCGCACCGTCAATTCGACCCAAAATCTTAGAATGGACAAAGACCCGCTACGACGAGTCTAAATTAGATTTCGAGAAGGCTGGGGGAGAGCTAATCGGGGCTTTTTTTATCCTCGCGGCCTTTTGCGCTCTCGTCGGTGCAATAAACCGGGATCCAATTTTCGTTGTCTTCGCAGGTTGGTTAGTCACAAGTTCTAGGGTGAGTCTTGTTAATAGCGGCTGGGACCACGTCTGGCTCGGTTTCGCACCGGATTCAGCTTGGGCACACAGAATTCTTGCGTTGACGCTAGTGCTTCATGCAATCCTAACCCTTCGACTTTTTATAGACTTGGTCGCGCAGAACCTGAGCGGGTTGTCAAAGAAGATTGCGAAGTCGTTGGAACTTTACTTAGTCTTGATTCTCGTTTTTAGCCAATTTCTTTCCCGGACTTCTTTTTATCCATTGTTTTGGGCTGGAGCGGCGACGGTTTTGCTTTTCATAGCCGTAAAGAGCGCGGTACTTTTAAAGCGCGTTCCCAACGCATCGTACGTTTGGTACGCCTGCGGTTGGTTCTCAACAGTTTTAGGGCTAGCCGGAGATATTTACCGAGCGGCAAGTGGAAGCGCTGAAACCCTGTTATGGCTTAACTCTCGGGTGGGGGCTATCACTGGCGCGCTATTGACAGCGATCGCGTTAGCGGAAAGGATGCGGAGCGAACGGATGGGTCGTCTCAAAGCCGAAACCAATGCAAAAATAGCTCTCCAACGCTTTAAAGAAAACTATAACTCAGTCCCAGTAGGCCTAGCCACCATTGACATGCAGGGCGATGTTCTACACTTCAATCCAAGCTATCAGGCCTTGTTCAGTGTTACCCAAACATCGGTCAAACATTCCATCAATAGACATTTCGCCCCGTCAGTCTTCGCCGAAATTAAAGTGCGTCTCAAAACTGCGAACGAAACCAGCTTAAGGGTCAACCCTAAAGATACAGGCTCTAGTGATCGCGCTTTTTCTATTCAAGCTAGCATGCGCGACAACCTGATCGAGGCTTCGATTCAGGAGATCACAAAAGAGTACGAGGCAGAGATTCGTTTGAAGCGTCTTGCGCATTACGACACGCTGACGGATTTTCTGAATCGACGCGGCCTGGAGAAGGCTTTGACAGAGATTCAACCTTTGCTTGATGCTGGTACTACCGCATTGAGCATTGCTTATTTTGACCTGGATAAATTTAAGCTTATCAATGACCTCTACGGCTATCAGTCTGGAGATGAAGTCATTAAGGAAATGGGGCGTCGCTTGGAGGCAGTGTTTCGCGCACCCAATGTGCTGGCTCGAGCCGCAGGCGATGAGTTTATTGTCTTGATGGTTGGCTCGGAGGGTGAGGTCGCTAAGAACTTGTGCCGACATGCCGTGATGGAAATTAACGAGCGCAGCTACCAGGTCGGGGGCAAGTCCTTCAATTGCCACGTGAGCGCGGGCATTGCCACGGTGTCGAAATCTTTGTCTATTAAAGAAACGCTAGCCTTTGCTGATCGGGCCTGTCGCGAGGCTAAGAATTCCCAAGGTGATGAGCGTATCGTGTTGTTTGACCCGAACGAGGAAAGCTTTAAGCGCCTGATGGGCGAAGCCAAAATTGAGGCGCAGATGGGGCAGGATCTGCCGCTTGATCGTTTCTTTATCGTTGCGCAACCCATCGTTTCTTTGCAAAGTCCGGCCAGTAATTTCAACTATGAAGTTCTGGTGCGAATGCGCGGGGAAAACAACGAGGTGTTGAACCCAGGGCATTTTTTAAAGGCTATTGAGCGCAATGGATTGGTATCGCAGTTAGATCGCTTTGTGCTTCGCTCGACGCTTCAATGGTTGGATCAGCACCCTAAGCACGTTGAGAAACTTACCTACGCTTCCGTCAACCTATCGGGCGGCTCCCTGAACGACCATCGCTTCCTTGAAGACGCGCTGGCGATTATGCAAGACTTTAAAGATCTCGCTCCAAAGATCTGCTTTGAAATTACCGAGAGTGTTGCCCTGGGTGATATCAAAAATACTCGACACTTTGCCGACCGCGTCAAGAGCATGGGTTGCATGTTGGCTCTGGATGATTTTGGTGCAGGCTACACCTCGTTTGCCTACATGAAAGAGTTCCCGGCCGATGTGGTTAAGATTGACGGTGCTTATGTTAAAAATATGCGTCGCCGTTCGATGGATTACGCCATTGTGCGCGCGGTGACAGATCTCTCGCATGAGATCGGAATGTCGGTAGTCGCCGAATGGGCTGAGACGCCCGATCTGATCTCAGCGCTGGCTCGTATGGGGGTCGATTATGGCCAAGGTTGGGCGCTCGGCAAACCGATGGATATGGAGCGATTGCTTGAAGGCAACTGTGCGGCTGATTTCGTCGCCGAGCCTGAACTTAAAAAACTGCTAAACAACCCGCCTAAACCCAATTTCCGCAAGCCGGGTATTTTTGTGCCTGGAGAGTCCCGAGATTTTGAAGGGCTGATCATCCCAGGCGTACGTTGAGTCTAGAGTGCTACTCTGGTTCCACGCCAAACGCCACCAAGAAGCGCGATACCAGGTTGTATGCACCGATGGTTGCAACTAGTTCCACGAGACTTTGTTCACTGAGCAGTGCCTTAGCCTGAGCAAAAGTTACGTCAGAGATTTTGACGTCGCGTGTCGATTCGATACTCATGGCTAAAGCCGCAAGTTCCGTTGGAGTGAACC
>JANLRI010000103.1:0-6727 GCA_031361565.1 Betaproteobacteria bacterium
ACCTGCGCCATTCGGGCCAACCAAGGTGGTGACAATGCCTTCGCGCAGCGCAATCGACACATCGTCGACCGCCTTCAAGCCGCCAAAGGTTTTTGACATGCCCTTGGTTTCAAGCAATATTTTGCTCGATGGACTCATGCGCCACCTTTGGGCTTCTCGCGAAAGCCAAACAGGCCGCCGGGGCGATAAATCATGAGCAGCACCATGGCCAAGCCATAAACCATTTGTTGAATGGAGCCAATCTCGGTTTGCGGTAGACCAGGTAAATACGAGAGCGCCGCCGGCAACAAAAGGATGAGAATCGTTCCACCGACAGGGCCGAACAGGGTTGCCGTGCCGCCAATGATCACCATGGCCATCAAGAGCACTGAGGTGTCCAGTGTGAAGCTCTCAACATTGATAAAGCTCAAATAAAATGCATACAGAGAGCCCGCCACGGCCGCGAGAGATGAAGACAGGACCACGGCCATGGTTTTAATCACCGCGACGTTCTTGCCAAAAGCCCAAGCGGCCGTTTCATCGTCTCGAATCGCTTTGAGGCTGCGCCCGAAACTGCTCCGTACCAAGACCGCGATCGTGGTCATGACCATGGCAAGACAGGCGAGCGCAAGGATCAGGTATTGCGCGGGTGTAGTGATCTCAAAGCCTGGGAAATGTGCCGAGGGAATATTGGTAATACCGCCGATACCACCCGTCACACCTTTCCATTCAGAAAATAGAGTCATGGCCAGCATTTGAAGTCCAAGCGAGGCTGCCACAAAATACTCTCCCCGCACCCTTAAGGCGGGCAGGGCCAAGGCCAGCGAGATCAGGCCGGACACACCCATGGCAATAGCCGTGGACAGCAAAAAGCCCGCACCCAGCTTCATCGAGACCAAGGCCGCGGTGTAGGCGCCAATACCAAAAAAGACGGCGTGAGCCATCGAGAAAATTCCAGCATAGCCCAGCACGAAATTCAAAGTTACGGCCAATATGGCATTGATGGTGATCAGCACCGCCAGGTTATTAAGATAGGCCCACATCTTTACTTCGCTCCTATCGCACGACCAAGAAACCCGGCCGGGCGAACAATGATGAAGACGAACAAAATTACGAAGGTCACGGCCTCGCTCCACTGCGGATCAAGCTTCCAGATTGCAACGCTCTCGGCGATGCCGAGCAGTAAGCCGCCGTAGGCTGCACCTCTCAGGGACCCAATGCCGCCGACGATGGTGGCGGCGAGACTGATCAACATAATATGCGCGCCAATGCCTGGGTTAATGCCTTGGGTCATCGCAGTTAAGGCTGCACCGGGTACCACCAAGGCCGAACCCAGCGCGAACGCGACTTGGGCTAGCCGAGTAGGTTCAAGACCAAATACTCTGACTAGATCCGAGTTGTCGGAGAGTGCGCGCAGGCCGGTACCCATCAAGGTACGCGACAAAAATAAATGGAGGACAAAAAAGAACACCAGCGCCGTCAAAATGGCCACCAAAGCGATGGGTGCGACGAACAATCCCGGGGCAATCTCCACTGCTTTGGATAGACTTACAGTGACCGTTTCGAAGCCTCGACCGAACACCGTTCCCACTAAGTTTTGAACAATAATTTGCATACCAAAGGCTGCGATGAAGACTGTAAAGAACGCACCTTCATGCCTCTGTATTGGGCGATAAATAAAGCGCTCCATAAACACGCCAAAGGCCACCACCACCAGCGTAGCAATCACGAGCCCAAGCGCCCAGTGCCATTTTTGAGTATGGACACTCCACCAAAACAGATAGCCGGCCAAAGTGAACGAGGCACCGTGAGCAACGTGGAAGACCTTGGTTGAGCCAAAGATGAGCGCGAAGCCGACGGCCGTGAGGGCATAAATGGCCCCCAGTTGGAGGCCATTGATGAGCAGTTGAAGGATTAACACTTGCGGTGATCGCTCGCGCCGAGATTGGATCTGGCTGTACTTGGCGGTATTTGGATTTACCTTACTTTGCGATCAGATTTTCTTTAACAACTTTGGCGGCACCGCCCGCAATCACATTGATTTGCAAGGGCATGGATACCGTGCCGTTCGGCAGGAACTTCATCTTGCCGCCGACCACGTCGAAGGTGCCCGTAGCTTTGCGCTGCTTGAGCAAGTTTTCGCCGGTAATGGGTAGGCCGGCTTTTTCTAAAGCTTGCGCGAGCTTTACAAACACCATGACGGCGTTGTAATAGTTGGCCACGTAAGCGTTAGGCTCTTTGCCTTTCTTGGCGCGCCAGTCTTTGGCTAAGCGCTGACTCATAGCGTCGCCATTCCAGTTCACGGCTTGGGTGGGGAAGACGGCACCGGAGGCTTCGGGCAATTGCAGAACAGTAGGCACGGAGAAGGCGGAATAGCTGGCCACCGGTTGAGGTACGCCGTTGTCGCGCAACTGCTTCATGATCTGCGCTTGCTGCGCACCAAAGGAGGCGATAAACACGACGTCGGGCTGAGCCTCACGAATTTTGGCGGCGATGCCCGAGAATTGCTGGGATGCACGTGGCACCTGCAAAGCGGCGACAATCTTTCCGCCAAGTTTGGGAATGGCTGAGTCGAGTTCTTTCTTGATGGCCTCGCCCGCCGGGTCGTCCACATAAATGAGTGCGATTTTCTTAAGATTCCTTTCGTTCACCAAATAAGGGGCGAAAGCCTGGATCTCCAGGTTAACCAGCGGGATCACATTCCAAAAGTACTCACCAAGCTCGGCCAAGTCGGGGCCAATGCCGCCGCCGTTTACCGAGACCACTTTCGCTTTGTCACCGACCGGGGCAATGGCCTTCGAGACACCGGTGAAAGCCGACAGCACAAACGGTACTTTGTCGACGTTGACTAATTTGTTCATAGCGACCACACCTTGCTGTGGAGTCGCTTGGCTGTCTTCAATGACCATGACCAATTTCTTGGACAGCATTTTGTCGGCATTGGCATGTTCGACCGCGATATTGGCGGCGCTGCTAAACAGATCGCCATACTCCGCATTGGGGCCGCTCATGGGCAGGTTGGCGCCGAACTTGATTTCTTGGGCGCTGGCGGTGCTCAGGCCAGCAAGTGAAGCTACGGCGATTGTTGCTGCGATCACGGTGTTCTTGATCAGGGCGGTCTTGATCTGGACGCTGCGAAACGGGTACTTCATGGTCATGGAATTGATCCCCTCAATATGCAAAGTGTTCTAGATCAAGCACTGAGTTCGCGCTCGCACTGATTTGGATAGATTTGAGTATAGAACGGAAAACACGCTCCCACCTTGTTAGTGCACCAAAAATGAACAGTAGCTTCGTCAGGCACGATGATTGCAAGGCATCGCTGATGTGCCCAAAAAACGCTTCCTCTGCCCACGCAATTGCCGATCCACTTTGGCAGGATCGTCTCAGTCTCCTTTTGGAATCCACGGGGGAAGGCATCTTCGGCATCGATTTGGACGGACACTGTACCTTCATCAATCGTGCAGGTGCGGCGATTCTCGGTTACCAGCCAAATGAGGTGCTTGGAGAAAACATGCACTGGCTCACCCATCATTCCCATGCAGACGGTAGCCACTATGCCGACACGGACTGCCCGATTTTCAACGCCTTCCGACGTGGCCTGCCTTGTCGTCTTGACACCGAGGTGTTTTGGAAACATGACCGCAGTTCTTTTCCCGTTGAGTATTCCAGCTACCCTATTATGGAAGGGGCGGAAGTACGGGGGGCCGTAATCACCTTCGTTGACGTGACCGAGCGCAAGGCTGCTGCCGATGCGCTGAAGCGGGCCAGAGATGAGCTCGAGGTGCGAGTCAACGAACGTACCCAAGAGTTGTCCGTAGCCCTTGAGCAGTTACGAGAATTGGCGGCCTACTCAGAGCGGGTTCGTGAAGATGAGCGTACCCGTATCGCCCGCGAAATTCATGATGAGCTGGGAAGCCTGCTGGTGGCTTTAAAAATGGATGTCAACTGGCTCAAGAAACGGATCCTTGAACCCGAACCGCTTTTGGATCGAATGCAAATTAAATGTGGCGATATGAATCGCCTGATCGAGGACGCCGTTCAGAATGTGGGCCGCATTATCACCGATCTTCGTCCGAGCATTTTGGATCATCAAGGGCTTTGGGCCGCCTTGGAATGGCAGGCTCAGGATTTCGTCAGAAGCGCGGAGTTGGAACTGCATTGGGAAGCAGACATCGAGCAAAGCGCCGCCTATCCTGAGGCGCTTTCTATAGCGGTTTTTAGGATTTTTCAAGAGATGCTCTCTAATGTGGGTCGCCATGCACGCGCCACCGAACTTCGGATCAATATTCTCGCTAATACGCAGGAATTGGTGTTGAGGGTTGAAGACGACGGCCGGGGCGCGGATTGTGGTGCGTTCGATGCACCCGATGCTTATGGCGTGATGGGTATGCGCGAGCGGGCTCGTTCGTTCCTTGGTCGCATTGAAATTCGAAGTGTGCTGGGTGAAGGGTCCGTATTTGAGTTGCGCGTGCCTTTGGGTGAGCAGATCAAGAGGGCTCTCAGTTGAATCTTGCCGAAAAAAGCGAAGTGAAAACTGTGCGAGTGCTGCTCGGAGATGATCACCGTATTGTTCGCGAAGGCCTCAAGCAAGTATTTGCAGAGACTGACGATATTTTAGTGGTTGCCGAGGCGCAGTCAGGCCGTAGCTTGATCGCGTGCTTGACTTTGTTGATGACGCAGAACGGTAAAGGATTGACCCAGGATGCCCACAAAGCGCCCGCACTCGACTTGGTATTGCTCGACATTGCCATGCCAGACCTTGATGGGCTAGAGGTCTTACAGCATCTTCGCAAAACCTGGCCAAGCCTGCCGGTGCTGATGTTGAGCACCTACCCTGAGCAACAATATGCGGTGCGTTGCATCAAGCTCGGTGCAGCCGGTTACCTCAATAAAAGTGCCGACCCTGATGAAATGATTCTCGCCGTCCGAAAGGCTGCGGCAGGAGGTGTTTATGTAAGCCCAGCCACAGCCGAGGCACTGGCTAAGGCTGTCTCAGGGGCCAGCGCAAAAACGGGCCCTGAGGCTTTATCGCATCGCGAGCATCAGGTGTATCGCTTGCTCATTACCGGGCACGGCGTGACCCAAATTGGTGCGCAACTAGGCTTGGCCGCCAACACGGTGAGCACTTATCGTGCACGCATTCTCGAAAAGACCGGCACGAAAAATGACGTTGAGCTCGCCCTATACGGTGAGCGCCATAGCAAAAGCTAGCTTGACCTCAAATAACTAAGCGAGTTTGTAGGGCTGGCCCTACATCGCGTCACGACAGTGCACACGAATTGCACTTCGCCTTGGGGAAAAGCTTCCAAGTTGACCGCGCTGGCCCAGTGCTTGCGTAAGAGAGGTCAATACTCGACTTAATCTTTGGAGGCGCGTCATGTCTACACCAAAAACCGATTTCAAAACCTACGACCCCTACAATGCGGATCGCCCTTTGATGATGCGCTGCGCCTGCGGCCAGGATCACGCTCCCACCGAGCACGCGGCGCAGGGTGACGAGGCCCTGTCGCAAGACTTTGTTGAAGCCACGCTCATGAAAGCCTTGATGCCCAACGAGGGCCTACGTCGTCGCTTCCTCCAGGCCGTCGGCGCGAACACCGCCCGAGCAGCGCTTGCCTCCTTGCTGCCCATCCCGGCCTTGCAAGCCATGGCTCAAGAGAACGCTCCGCTAGAAAAGAAGGAACTGAAAATCGGCTTTATTGCGATCACCTGCGCCAGCCCCTTGATCATGGCCGACCCCTTAGGGTTCTATAAGCGCGAGGGTCTTAGCGTTCAATTAAACAAAACCGCAGGCTGGGCGCTGATTCGCGACAAGATGCTCAATAAGGAACACGACGCGAGTCACTTCCTTTCGGCGATGCCGCTCTCTATTTCCATGGGCCTGGGCTCGAACCAGCAAGCCATGCGTGTGGCCAGTATTCAGAACACCAACGGTCAGGCCATTACCTTGCACATCAAACACAAGGACAAGCGAGACCCCAAGAGTTGGAAGGGCTTCAAATTTGCTGTGCCGTTTGAGTACAGCATGCACAACTTCTTGCTGCGTTACTATCTGGCCGAAAATGGGATCAACCCAGACACTGATGTGCAGATTCGTGTCACGCCTCCGCCGGAGATGGTGGCCAACTTGCGGGCCGGAAACATTGATGGCTTTCTTGGGCCCGATCCATTTAATCAGCGCGCGGTGTATGACGAGGTCGGATTCATCCACATTCTTTCAAAAGAGATTTGGGATGGACATCCCTGCTGCGCCTTCGGGGTGAGCGAGGAGTTCATCAAGCAAAACCCGAATACTTTTGCGGCGCTCTATCGCGCAGTATTGACCGCATCAAATATGGCCAGTCAAGCCAAGGATCGCGAATTGATCGCTAAAACCATCGCTCCCGCTCAGTATTTGAATCAACCTGAGATCGTGCTTACCCAAGTGCTCACAGGCAAATTTGCAGACGGTTTGGGTGGTATTAAGAACGTGCCTGATCGTGCCAACTTTGATCCTGTGCCTTGGCAGAGTATGGCGGTTTGGATGCTGACCCAAATGAAGCGCTGGGGTTATGTCAAGGGCGATGTCGATTACAAAGGTATTGCCGAAAAGGTCTTTATGATCACCGAGGCCAAAAAGTACATGACCCAGGTCGGCCTCAAGCCGCCAGAGGGCTCGTACAAAAAATTCAAGGTGATGGGCAAGGAGTTTGATCCTGCCAAGCCAGAGGAGTATTTGAAGAGTTTCCCCATGAACAAAATGGGC
>JANLRI010000117.1:0-5699 GCA_031361565.1 Betaproteobacteria bacterium
GAAAGAGGTTACCGATTTGCCCTTGACGTATACGAACTTTAGAGATTGAGAGGCTGGCTGGCGATATCGCAGCGAAAGTGGCGGTGTTTGTCCTTCAGCAGGACAAAAATCACCGTCTGTCGGTCATTCTTGTGAGATAAAGCGGAACGATGACAGCAGTAATCCTTCCAGAAACAAAACATCTTCCCTTCGAGATTCCAAGTCTCAAGGAACGGCTTAACTTCGCCTTCGAAATGGGCCTATTGGTAATGCGCAATAAGGAGTTGGCGATCTCCTTTGCCACCCACTTATATTGCACTCCAAAGGGTCGGCGTGGCGAATTGCCCCCTGAAAACATTTATCAGGATGCCCGCGATTTCGCTGGTCCCGACCTGAGTACCACCTTGCCCTCGGTCCCGGAAATTAGCAAGCTGATGGAAACCTGCAAGATGGGCAATCTTGAGATTGATGGCGAACGTATTCGCTGTTATCTATGGATGCGCTCCAAAGGCTCCAAAGCGCCTGTGGTCGTCATCGCTCATGGCTGGGAAAGTTACGGCCTGGCTTCTTTTCCCTTGATTCGCTCATTCATTCGCGCTGGATGGCAAGTCGTGACCTTCGATCAACGTGCGCATGGCTCGAGTTCGGGCCATCATGCGGCGCTGCCCGAGTTTTCAAGGACGCTTCGCACCGTGGTTGAGAAAGTCGGCAAGGTCGATCTCATCGTGGGGCATTGTCTCGGTGCGACGGCGGCGATGGCAGGCATTTCGCGAGGACAGATTTCGGTCGAAAAGTTGGTGATGATTTCGCCGCATTCCGACGCTGTCAGCTACACCTATGATTTTGCCAAGCGTTGGCTAATTCCAGAAAAAATTCGTAAAGGAATGTTGAGCAATATCGAAGCCAGCTTTCGCATGGAATATCGCCATGTTGTGCCCGAAATTGTCGGCCCCAAGTTGAATCTCCCGATCATTGCTTTCCACGACCCGCAGGACAAATTCGTGCCGTTCCGCTACACACAGCGCTTACAACGACATTCCGCCAACTTGGCGCTTCATGAATCCTCCGGTATCGGGCATTTTGGAGGTATTGTTGCCCCGCAAGTTCATGAAGAAATCCTACGTTTTGCAAACCCTCGCTTGCAAGACGACGAGAGCTCTCGCGAAAGCACTTTAGCTAAGCGGCATCCTTACAGTAAGAGCCGCAAGGCGGCTTAATACTGACAGAAACTCACCGAACAAGACACTAACGTCCGCCAGCGACATCCAGCAGTGAGCCGGTGACATAACTAGCCTCGCGCGAGGCTAGCCACAGAATCGCTCGGGCCACTTCCTCGGCGCTACCACCGCGCTGCATTGGAATCACGCTCTTGAAACGCTCAATCCGGTCAGGCTGGCCACCGCTGGCATGAATATCCGTATCGATCAGGCCCGGGCGAACCGCGTTCACGCGAATACCTTGAGCGGCGAGCTCTTTCGCCAGACCGAGGGTCATCGTGTCGATAGCGCCTTTGGACGCAGCATAGTCAACATATTCGTTGGGCGAGCCCAGGCGCGCCGCCGCAGAGGACACATTGATGATCGAGCGGTTAAGGCTCGGATCGTCCGCTCGGCCAGCCCGCTCCATACGCTTTATCGCTTCGCGAGCACAAATGAAGGCCCCCAGAATATTGATGCCAAACATGTTTTGCCAACGGGCGACGCTCATCTCTTTGATCGGGCTTTTAACGCCCACAATACCGGCATTGTTCACCAAGACATCCAGGCGACCGAAGCAAGCATCAAGCTTATTAAACATGGCCAACACCTCCGCCTCTAGCGCTACATTGGCCTGCACGACTTCGGCCTTGGCACCGAGCGCCTCGGCCTTTTTAGCAAGAGCCTGAGCCGCGCCATGGTCTTGGGCGTAATTGATCAGTACATCGTAACCGGCTGCAGCGGCAAGCAGGGTCGTAGCCGCACCAATACCCCGGCCAGCACCAGTAATCAACATCACGGGACGATTCATCTAAGCTCGCTTTCAAGTAGGGGCAAGAGTTAACTTCACAGGTGCATCAGCACTCACGGACAAGCGCAAACGCTGGCGATGAAACTTCGCAACCTGGGGACGGTGGGCAATCGAAATGAGTGTGGTTTGAGGCAGTTCCTCAGCCAGCAATGTGTATAAGCGCGCCTCCATCGCTTCATCGACGGCGCTGGTGGCTTCGTCCAAAAAAAGCCACTGCGGTCTGATCAACAAAGCCCGCGCCAAGGCCAGACGTTGTTGCTCACCACCGGAAAGCATTTGCGCCCAAAGCGCCTGCTCGTCGAGCCTTTCTGCAAGCTCCGGGAGTTCCACCTTTTGAAGCGCGGCGCGGATGAGACCGTCGTCTTGTAGCTTGCCCGGATAGCAGGTAACTTCCCTCAGGCTCCCCAAAGGGAGATAAGGCTTTTGGGGCAGGAACAACACCTTCTCAAATCCTGGCGTTTCCAGTCGACCCGCAGCAAACGGCCATATGCCCGCAAGCGTTCTAAACAAAATACTCTTGCCGCTACCCGAGGGGCCCTCTATCAGGGTGTTGACCAGCGGATCGATGTGCTCACCCGCGCCTTGAATCAGCAGTCGACCCAGCTCGGCGAGCTTACCGTCGCTGCCGACCCGCAATTGCGGTAAAAAAATCTTGACCGTACCGAGATCGACGGCACCCGCCGCGGCGCCAAGATTAGGCTCTTGGGCTTTTGAATCTACTCGCTCCAAATCTGCACCCATGCCATGGGCCAGATCAATCGCTCTTTGAAAGCCCTGTAAGCGTTGGATTGAGGCTCGCCAACTCGCGATTCGGCCATAAGCGTCGACGAACCACGACAAGGCCGTCTGGACTTGACCAAATGAGCTGGCGATTTGCATCAGTCCGCCAAGCTGAATCGCACCGCCAAAAAAGCGTGGTGACGCCACCAAGATCGGAAATACCAAGGCCAGTTGGCCATAAAACGAAGAGAACCAGGTAAAGCGCTTCTGACGCTTCATAATTTCCCACCAATTGCTCATCAAGTTGCCAAAGCGACTCTTGAAATTCATCAGCTCACCGGTCTCACCGCGATAAAGGGCGATGCCTTCCGCGTTCTCGCGAGCTCGGACCAGGGCATACCGGAAGTCGGCCTCGTAGCGCTCTTGATTAAAGTTCAGGTTAATCAGAGGCTTTCCCACCCAGTGCGCAATCAAACTGCCAATGATTGAATAGGCCAGCGCTACCCAAACCATGTAACCAGGAACGGTGATGGCAGCGCTTCCAGTGCCCAGGGTGATTGGCCCGCTCAGAGCCCACAGAATGCCGACAAACGACACAAAGCTCACTACTGAATTGAGTAAGCCGAAGAACAGGCTCAAAGCGTTATCGACGAACTCCCTCAAGTCCTCGGCAATACGCTGATCGGGGTTATCAGAACCTAGATCCACCAGGCCCATGCGATAAAAGGCTGAGCCACTCATCCAACGCTCCAAGTACACCTCGGTCATCCAGCGCCGCCAGCGCATTTGAAGCATTTGCGTCAAATACTGGGTGTAAACCACCAAAATAATGTAGAGAAAGGCCCAGCCGACGAACTCAAGCAAGAGGCGCTTGAAATCCTCAACTTTTTTGTCTTGCAGGGCGTTGTAGAAATCCCCGTTCCAAGTGTTCAAGCGCACATTCACCCAGACCGTGGCTAAGGTGAGTACGGTAATGGCCAAAAAGATAAGCCGCCCACGCCAACGGTCTTCCGAAACCCAGTAGGGGCGTATCAAACTCCACATCGACGATGACTTTAAAAGCAGCTAGCGATTGACGACTAGCAATTGACGACTAGCGACTGACCACAAGGCGAGGAGACACCCCCGCCAAGATATTGTCTCCAAAGCGCTGTCGAATACTGACCTCGATCCCGGTCGCGTCTAAGCCTTCCATCTTGAGCAAGGCCATTTGGTCACCGTGATCCACAAAGCGATCCGGTAATCCCAAGTTAAGCAAGGGTTTCACAATGCCCAGCTTGGCCATCGCCTCCGCCACAGCACTTCCAGCTCCGCCCATCACCACATGCTCTTCCACCGTGACGAAGCCGTCATGGCTACGGGCGAGCTCTTGCAGCATCTCGACATCCAGAGGTTTTACAAACCGCATGTTAACGACCGTCGCGTCCAGGGCCTCGGCGGCGTCCAAAGCCGACGCAAGCACAGTACCAAAGGCCAGGATCGCCAAGCGTTTGCCGGTGCGGCGTAACTCGGCCTTGCCGATGGGTAATGCAATCAGGTCTTTTTTCACTTCGACACCTGTGCCGACACCCCGCGGATAACGTACCGAGCTTGGGCCATGATGCTGATAGGCCGTGAATAACATTTGACGGCACTCGTTCTCATCGCTTGGCGCGAGGATCACCATATTAGGTATACAGCGCAAAAACGCGTAATCGTAAGCACCCTGATGAGTCGCTCCGTCCGCGCCCACCAGGCCAGCTCGATCAATGGCAAACATGACGGGCAAATTTTGGAGAGCCACATCATGTATCAATTGATCGTAGCCGCGTTGCAAAAACGTAGAGTAAATCGCCACCACGGGCTTTAAGCCTTCGCAGGCCATTCCGGCCGCGAAGGTGACCGCGTGTTGCTCGGCGATGCCCACGTCAAAATAGCGTTTTGGGAAGCGCTTCTCGAACTCGTTGAGACCAGAGCCTTCGCGCATCGCCGGGGTGACCGCCACCAAGCGATCATCCATGGCACCCATGTCACAGACCCAATCTGAGAACACCTGAGTGAAGGTTGGCTTACTGGGCGCTGCCGACTTTTTGATACCTTGATTCGGATCAAACTTTCCTGGGCCGTGATAGAGCACGGGATCGGCTTCGGCCAACTCAAATCCTTGGCCTTTCTTGGTGACGATATGGAGGAAACGTGGTCCGCGATGTTCCCGCAGATTTTGCAACGTGGCCACCAGGGTGTCGATATCGTGGCCGTCGATCGGACCGACATAACTTAGACCGAACTCTTCAAACATCGTTCCAGGGATCACCATGCCCTTGGCATGCTCTTCGAAACGTTTTGCTAAGTCAAACATGGGTGGCACTTTAGAAAGCACCGCGCGCCCAACGTCCTTGGCCTTCGCGTAAAGGCCGCCCGAGAGCAAACGGGCCAGATAATTATTGAGCGCGCCCACGGCAGGCGAGATCGACATGTCGTTGTCATTCAAGATCACCAACAGATCGATATCGTCGGTCACGCCGGCATTATTGAGCGCCTCGAAAGCCATACCGCCCGAAAGTGCTCCATCCCCAATCACCGCAATGTGACGGCGACGGGTCGGCCCCTTGTTCTCGCCCTTGTTGCGAGAAGCGACCGCCATCCCGAGTGCGGCGGAAATTGAAGTCGACGAATGCGCCGTCCCGAAATGATCGTATTCAGATTCGCTACGCTTCGGAAAGCCGGAGATCCCTCCGAACTGACGAAGCGTGGCCATTTGCTCGCGCCGTCCAGTGAGAATTTTGTGAGGATAACTCTGGTGACCTACATCCCATACGATGCGGTCATACGGGAAATTAAAGACATGATTTAAGGCAATAGTCAGCTCAACAGTCCCCAGGTTGGACGACAAGTGCCCGCCCGTTTTGGAGACCGACTCGAGCACGAAGGCCCGGAGCTCCTGCGCCAGCTTTTTCAAATGTGGCCGATCCAGAGCGCGGACATCCGCAGGCATGTTGACCTGCTTGAGCAGG
>JANLRI010000131.1:0-3819 GCA_031361565.1 Betaproteobacteria bacterium
CGTTTTCCGGCTTCTCCGACATCTGGCCAGGCTTGGCCTTGCGTGTTTTTTTTGGAAGTAACTCTTCGTTAAGCCAAGCCTGAGCGTCGAACAGCCTTGGCTCACGGAGACCGATTTCGAATAATCCGAGCCATTCACGTAAGGCCTGACTCGCCTCGGCGCGATCACTAAATGGACTTAGTCGGGTCTCGCCCGCCTTGCGTAAGCAAAGAATACTCGTTTCACACGGTTCGAGAACCGCATTGACGAGACAATGTGACAGATAGGCGCGCACTAAGAGATTGAGCGTGAGAGAGCCTCTTCCCAACACCACGTGGCGTTTGCCACCAGCTTGCTCCTCGCCCAACAGGAGTTGATCTTGAATTTCATAGTCGGCCATCCGAAGTCTTACCGGACAGTTCTCAAGCCCTTGAGCTTGGGCGGCGCTGGATTTTTGAAACTTTTCGACCAGACTTGAGGCTATTGCCAGGGTGCTCGCGGCCATATTTATCGCGACCGGGCCATCCGCAAAAAGAGGATGATTTGACAAAGAGGCGGTGGTGACGGGCTCACGCAAGGTGCCAGTAATGGTGTTGATTGCAATCTCCATTGCCAACCAAGCTTGCGAGCCGCTCTCGGCATCGCCCAGTACGCCGTCATCGAGGGGCTCATGTTCAGCGAGCGCTTGGTTTTGGGTCAAAGCAACAGACCAAGCGCGCAGCAAGGCCTTCGAAGGATCCAGCAAAGCATCCACTAAATCACGGAGTTTGAGCAACTTGACCGGGGCCAGTGCTGGAGTGTGCGGGCCATTCGAGTCAGAATTAGCTTCGATGTTCGCAGCCAGCTCCCTGGACTTACGTTCGGTGTAGCACTGCACCAAAGCCTCGGAGGCTTTGGCGCCCAGCCGGAAGGCACGCCCCTGGCTTTTCGGAATCGGCATTGAGTGCTGCACCGCTTTGAGCTGCAAGGTGGTCATGAGCTCTGCCACTTGCGAAGAAGGGCCAAGAGTCGACCCGGTACCGGGATCAAGCCCCTGGTAAAAAACCCAGAAGTCGCTTCGCGCGGACAAGAGCGCGTCCAAAAGTGCCGCACGGTCTTGGAAATAACCCGATAAATCACCACTTCGAATCCAGGCCTGCGTCAAATCGAGTTCGTCCTTCGACGCAAGCCGCGGCCAAGCACTTTGATTCATCCCGAGGATAGCAATCACGGCAGTGGGCGGCACGAGACCCGCACCCAGTTGCACAAAGTTTAATGCGCCCCCCAGTTGTCCTTGAGATTGGCTGCCTTCCAGCGCCTCACTCAAGCATTGCCGAAAAACAGCCGCGTCGATATGGATGTTTTTTTCCGCCTGCGGGTAATTTTGAGCCACGCGTGCCAAGACCGCGCGTAGCTCAAGCAAGTCGTCTCTGAGGGTTGGCAGCTCTACAGAATTTTGGACAGGTTCAATCCACTGCAATAGCCAAGCGTCCAACTTAGCAATCCAATCTAAAAGCCCTCCCTCGCCTGTACAAAGTTTTTCAACACTATCGATAAGCATTAACAGGAGTTCAAAACGGCTAAGTGTCTGTAGACTTAACTTGACAAGGGCGCGGCGACCCAGCACCTCCTGGCCGAGGGCTTCCCGTGTCAGCGGCAGATCCATCGCTGCACCCAGGAGCAAGCGCTCGTAACTGGCTCGAAAACCCTGCTTCACACTGAGGTTGGAGGCGAACCCAACTTCAGCAATTGCCGACAAAAAGTTTTGTGCTTCATCGGCCTCCAGTCGGGTAATGGCCAAATAGAGCGATTGGCTCAGCCAATGCGTCAATTGCGCGAGACTGAGTTGCGTTGGACTCCAATTCAGGCCACTCAGCACCAGCTCAGCCAGGGCACTACGTTGCACAGAACTCCTCGCGACTCTGTAGGCAAACTGTCCAACCTCGCGACGAGCACCGAAAACCTGATGAATCGCGGGCCGGGCTATTTCAAGATCAGCACAAAGCACAATACAATCGCTGAGCTTGAGTTCCGGTTCCCTTGCCCTGCGCCGAACTAAGCATTCGCGCAACACCAAGAGCTGGTGAGTGATGGTCTGACAAACATGCACTTGAATCGGGCCTAGCACCGGGGAGTCAGCCTGTAGCGTTTCGGGTGAGGCAGGGAAAGCCGTGCGCGTCGTGATGGCTTGTTGTAACTCGTGCAAAACACTTAGTCGGCGATCCGCCGCCGGGAGGTTGATCTCGCCAAGGTTCACCTTCAGCGCTGGACTGGTCTCAAGCTCGCGTAGAGTACCTAAGTAGTCCCGTTGAGCCTTGCCCCATAGCCCGAGCAAGGCCGGGCCTTGCTCATTCAGCCAAGGCGATTCCGGCAAAAAGGCTTCTGGTGAGCGTCGTGCAAGCTCGGGTAGATCATCCCAAAAACTCGTGCAGGGATTCATCACCAACCATTGAATATCCACCTGCTGGCCCAGGCGCGCAAACAGCCGCATTTGATGCATCGTCAATCCGGGCATTCCCATGAGCGTAATTCGAGCAATACCGAGTGAGGCTACGGTCTGCACAACAGCGTCAATCTCTCGTTCAAAGCGGACAAAGGGATGTTCGCTGACAAGCGGGCCCTGTCGCTCAAGAATTTCTCGCCACAACCAAGCTTGCCATGATTCATGGATTTCGAACCGTTCCGGATGAATCAAGCCAGAAACTGGGTCGGCGCCTGACCCTGGTCGCTTGCCGCGTAAGACTCGATCAGAGGCCTGCCAGGCTTGAAGCCAGTCGGAGCGATTCACGACATAACCTTCAAACGCTTGAGCTAGGCGATTGGCTAATTCGAATCGAGGTGCCAAGGTACCTCCGAGTTGCCTGACCCTTTGGGCGAGAGCCTGTGGTAATCGCTCAACATCTTGCAAAATTTGAAACAGTGTCCAGCGCAAACGTTCGGCCTGAAAAGGTGCCTGCCCTTGAACCTCCGCAAAGCTTGCAGAGGTCAAAGACCAAAGAAACCGGCCGGGCAAATCGAATTCGAGCGCGGCCGCAACTCCGAGACGTCGCGCCAGTGAGGTCTCCAAGACAGGAGCGTAAGACAACTTAGGAACAAGCACCACATCACGCTGAGCGAGCTCAAAGCTCGGCGCTGATCCGATCCTTAGCGCGAAGGCATCAAACCAATCCTCAAGCTGAGAAAAGAGCAGGACCTGAAGACCCAAGATCCTTATCGTCCGAAGATTGCCGCAGCGACCACTAGAAAACCTAGCCCCATATTCGCCATGACGGCCATTCGGATTTTCTCCATGAGTGGTCCAAGCTCACCCGGCTTGGCCTGTTCAAAGGCTTGTTTGGCCTGAACAAACAAGGCGAAACGAATATAGAAGAAAACTAAGGTCATCACGACCGCAAGAGTAATCATCACGTGCCAGCCGATAGGCCAGGGCCGCAAACCATTACTGATCGCAGTGTAGAGCATCGCCAAGCCGCTACCCCATATCAAGACCAGGGCAACAGTGACCATTTTAAAGAACTTATCTTGCACCGCCAACATTAACTTAGGTCGTTGCGGTCCATCAATCGCCTCCAGCGAAGGACGTAGGCAATGCAGCATAAAGAACATGCCGCCGATCCATACGACCACGCCCACCAAGTGTAAAAAGATCCAGAGTTTATGCATGTGAGTTGAGCTCCCAGTAGGTGAAGTTTTAGGGGGTATTCGAGGCGCGACACTAAGCCGCACGCAAAA
The DNA here is from genome assembly GCA_031361565.1 of Betaproteobacteria bacterium. Classification (GTDB taxonomy): domain Bacteria; phylum Pseudomonadota; class Gammaproteobacteria; order Burkholderiales; family Burkholderiaceae_E; genus JAPOKJ01. The sequence continues at coordinate 3,691 of JANLRI010000131.1, forward strand.
TGCGCTGGGCAACCTCTTTTGAAGTCCATCGCCCGCTCACCAGCACCTCTTTGGGCATCATCATGACGGTGAGCAAAAGCTTTTCAAACTCCGGGGCGAAGCCGTCAATTATTTTTTGCGGGTTAGGGC
>JANLRI010000144.1:0-5651 GCA_031361565.1 Betaproteobacteria bacterium
TGCCAATCGACGAGCCTGCACCTCCCGCCATGGCTTCGAGCAAGGGATCACCGGCAGGCACAGCGGCAAGAAATTGCGCGTCAGAATTTTTGCGCGGGTCGGCCGTATAAAGGCCTTCCTGGTCAGTCAAGATGATTAATACGTCGGCATCAATTAAGTTCGCAACCAAAGCGCCGAGGGTATCGTTGTCGCCAACCTTAATTTCATCGGTGACCACCGTATCGTTCTCATTGATAATCGGCACGACTTTATGCTTGAGCAAGGTCAACAAAGTTGAACGGGCGTTGAGGTAACGCTTTCGATCGGCCAAATCTTCGTGGGTCAGCAATACCTGCGCTGTGGCAAGACCATGATCCCGAAATGTGCTTTCGTACACGTGCGCTAAACCCATCTGCCCGACTGCGGCAGCGGCCTGAAGTTCATGCATTTCGGTCGGGCGCTTGGCCCATCCCAGACGCTTCATGCCCTCAGCAATGGCCCCAGACGACACCATCACAATGTCTTTACCTTGCTTGCGCAGCTCGGCGAATTGGGCGCCCCAACGCGAAATCGCAGCGGCGTCCAAACCCTTACCTTCGTTCGTCACCAGGCTTGAGCCGACCTTGACCACCAAGCGCTGAGCATTCTGAACCAGGGGTAGCGCTTTTAGTTGCTGAACGGACTGAGCGGAATCGTCGGCGTTCATTCGTCGTCATCATCAATCGGGCGGAAGCGCGGATCAATTTCAACCTTGGCTTCCTTGCCTTTATTGTCACCTTTGAGCGCACCTTTTACCGGGTCTTTGACAAGACCTTCGAGGGATAAGGTCGACTTAGTGAGCAATTTCGGCTTGGCCGTTTTGGCCTTCAACGTCTTAATCGGGTTACCGTCGGCATCGCGCTCTTTAGGCAATTGAATACGCGTCTTGGCTTTTCCGATGCGCTGCTTCGGCTTGATCACCTCGACCACAGGCGCTTCCTGAAAGCGCACGACAACATCCAACTCTTCTTGCTTGACCACAAGTTTTTGTTGGCGTTCCAAATGATCGTAAATAGCCAGCAAGAGTGCCTGACAGCCCTCGCGGGTGATCCCCGAAATACCAAATACTTTACTGCGATCCACCGGTAGAGCGTTTCGTCCCTTACCAATGAACTTCTTTAGAAAAGCCTCAATGCGCTTTTCTCGCTCTTCATCCGAGAGCAGGTCAAGCTTGTTGAAAACAATCCAACGAGGTTTATCGAAGAGGGTTTGATCGTACTTTTTGAGCTCGGCCACAATGGCTCGTGCATCTTTCGCAACATCCACACCCTCATCGAGAGGCGCGAGATCCACGACATGCAAAAGCAGACTTGTGCGCTGTAAATGACGCAAAAACTGATGGCCAAGGCCCGCACCTTCTGAGGCACCCTCGATCAAGCCCGGAATATCGGCGATGACGAAACTCTTTTCAGGTGCTACCCGCACCACACCAAGGCTCGGGCTCAACGTGGTAAACGGGTAGTCAGCAATCCGTGGGCGGGCATTACTCACCGCCGCCACTAAGGTCGACTTTCCGGCATTGGGCATACCGAGCAAACCGACATCTGCCAATACCTTGAGCTCAAGCTTTACGCTGCGATGCTCGCCTTCTTTACCGGCCGTGAATTTTTTTGGCGCTCGATTGGTGCTGGACTTGAAATGAATGTTGCCTAGGCCTCCCTCGCCACCTTGGCAAAGCACGAACTCCTGACCGTGCTGCACTAAGTCCACCAGGAGAGTCTCGTCCTCTTCGTTGAAAATACTGGTGCCGACTGGCATGCGCAGAATCACATCTTCGGCGCCTGCTCCGTATTGATCCGTGCCTCGTCCGCGCTCACCATCTTTTGCAATATGTTTGCGTGCATAACGATAGTCAATCAGGGTGTTGATATTGCGATCGGCGACGGCGATGACTGAGCCGCCCTTGCCGCCGTCACCACCATCAGGGCCGCCTCGGGGAATAAACTTTTCGCGACGAAACGAGCTCGCACCGGAGCCACCGTCTCCTGCGGTCACTTCGATTCTTGCTTCGTCGAAAAATTTCATGAGTTCCTATTCAGAAATGCCAAGGCTCAGCCAAACACACAAGCTGCTCCGCAAGAAACACCCCCTGCTCCGCAAGAATGTCTACTTACGCCGCCACAAATACAAAAGGCCCCGCAAAAGCTTGGGGGCCTTTGAACCGTGTGCGCCTGCGCCTTACTGCAAAGGCAGGATGTTCACGGTTCTACGCGATGCCGGGCCTTTGACCGCAAATTGAACTTTGCCGTCGATTAGCGCGAACAAGGTGTGATCCTTGCCAATGCCGACATTGGTACCCGGATGAAACTCGGTACCGCGTTGACGAACAATGATCGAGCCTGCATTGATCACTTCACCACCGTAGGCCTTGACACCAAGCATTTTGGGCTTGGAATCACGACCGTTGCGCGTAGAGCCGCCGCCTTTTTTCTGTGCCATTTCGAAAACTCCTAAATTATGGGGAGGCGGGGTTAAACCCGACGTCCACCCCGGAGGGCTTAGACCCGACGTCCACCCCGGAGGGCTTAGACGCGACGTCCACCGTTAAGTTCATCCGTAAGCTTTTTGAATGCATCCCAGTCACCCTTAGCGGCCAAGGCTGATTGCTCAGGCCAAGTGCTTGGATCGTGAGAGGCGAAACGTCCACCCGCAGCTTTCAACAACTCTTTCAGCTTATCGACCGAAGTATCGGCCAATTGCTGGAAAGTGGTGATGCCTGCTTTAGCCATGATCTCGTTGATCTTTGGGCCAATACCCTCGATTAACACCAGATCGTCAGCGACTGCTTTTTTTGCAGGAACTGCGGCACTCGTGGAACCAGCAGCAGACGTAATACCGGTGATAAACAGCTCGGTATAGGTCTGGCGATGGCCTTGGCGCTTTTGATAATGCTTACGACGACGCATTTTAAAAATGCGTACTTTGTCGTGACGACCCGTGGAAATCACCGTGGCTGAAACCATCGCACCTGCGACAAGAGGAGAACCGATCACTAATGTATCGCCACTCCCCACTGCCAACACTTGGTCAATGGTCACTTCAGCTCCGAGTTCCGCCGGTATCTGTTCTACTTTCAATTTTTGACCAGCAGCAACTTTATATTGCTTGCCACCGGTTTTTATGACCGCGTACATGGAAACCTCTGAAGGGAAAATTAAAATATCTTTCACCGTTTTCTAACTACCTTGAGAAAAATTTCACAATCAAAATTTTCACAATCTTTCGATTGGTTCATTCGATTGATTTTACAAGGTGGTTCCCCCAAAAAATTTTGGGTGAATGGCGGAAAGCCTTCGATTATACCCCGTGCCGATGAGTTCCGGCAAGATGCTGGATGATTGGGCGATTAGGGTCGGTTTCTTAACTGGGCCAAGCGTCTCTATAATAGATCCTGGACCACCTCTCGATGCCCAAAAAGAGCATCCTTCCTGCCGGGTTAACGCCCGGTGACCTTTCTTATTTGATGATTCTCCTTGAAACCTGCTGAGCTTTTCCCGGTATTAGCGTCCGACCTGGCCGAGGTTGATGCCGTGATCCGCCTGCATTTGAGCTCTGAAGTGGCTCTCATTAACCAGATTTCGGATTACATAGTGAACGCGGGGGGTAAGCGCTTACGACCACTCCTTCTCTTGCTCATGGCCCGAGCCTTAGGACATCGCAGCGCGGCAGAGGGGGGAAACGGCCACCATAGCCTGCTCGCGGCAGTCGTCGAATTCATCCATACTGCTACGCTCCTCCATGACGATGTGGTCGACGAGTCCGATTTACGACGTGGTCGAAAAACGGCCAACGCGACGTTTGGAAATGCTGCATCGGTCTTGGTCGGCGATTTTCTTTATTCGCGCGCCTTCCAAATGATGGTGTCCGTGAACGATCTGGCCGTGATGAGCACCTTGGCCGATGCGACCAACACCATTGCTGAGGGTGAAGTTTTACAGCTTTTGAACTGTAACGACCCTGAAGTGGACGAAGCCCGGTATCTCAAGGTCATTCAATACAAGACGGCCAAGCTTTTTGAAGCCTCAGCCGTGCTGGGTGGTTTGATTACCAGTGCTGGACCCGAAGTCATTCAAGCCGCCGCCGAATACGGGCGTCGGGTCGGTACGGCCTTCCAACTCATCGATGACGCACTTGATTACTCCGGCGATCCCGCGGCACTCGGCAAAAATGTCGGTGACGACTTACGCGAAGGCAAGGTCACTTTGCCGCTGATCCATGTTCTGAAAAACGGCAGCGCGAAGGAAAAAACCCTTGTCGAAACGGCGATTCGTGACGGGCATACCACCGAGTTTGATGCAATTCATCGCGCCGTAGAACGCTGCGGCTCTCTGCAGTACACCCGGCAACTCGCGGAGAGCGAAGCGCAGGCCGCACGTGATTGCGTCAAGCGTATCCTCAATCAATCCGATGCCACTCAAAGCGAGTATGGGCGGGCACTCCTTTACTTTGCCTCCTTTGCGGTGGGAAGAGATCGCTGACCTTACTCTGTCAAGTGCACTAATGAATTCCCACTTTGAGCGCGCATTGTGGAAAAGGTGCAAAATGGCTTCGGTAAATTTGGAGCCCGCATGAGCAAAACTGCCGATCTCATCAAAAAATACCGGGTTAAAAACAAACTCAAACTCAGTTCGATCCGGCCCGGGTCAACTCCTTTCTCGAAGGGTAATGAAGAGGAACAAAAAGCTCGGCTGGAAGCATTGGCCATTGAGCTCGACAGGCTTCAAGACCTCCTGCATGCCAACGGTTCCTACAAATTGCTCCTGGTGCTGCAGGGGATGGACGCCAGCGGCAAAGATGGCACCGTGCGTTGGGTGTTTGGCCGCACCTCGCCCCTTGGTGTAAAGGTCGCCAGTTTCAAAGCACCTACCGAGGAAGAACGTGCCCGCGACTTCTTATGGCGTTGCCATCAGCTCGTGCCAAGAAGTGGCGAGTTGATGGTCTGGAACAGGAGTCATTACGAGGATGTCCTGGTTCCGGTCGTGAATCAATCGATAGATCAAGATCAAACCGAGCAGCGCTATGCTCAAATCAATGCCTTCGAAACCATGCTCACTGAAACGGGTACCGTGTTGTTGAAATGCATGTTGCATATCAGCCCGGAAGAGCAAAGAACGCGCTTACAAGCGCGCATCGATGACCCCTCCAAACACTGGAAATTCAGTCTCGGCGATCTCGAGGTCCGCAAACAGTGGGACAGCTACATGAAGACCTATGAAAGAGGTTTACGCGCGACCTCGACCAAGAACGCTCCATGGTATGTGGTTCCCGCCGACGATAAATTGCACCGTAATTTGATGATTGCTGAGCTCCTCGTGTCGACGCTGAAGAGCCTCAAGCTTAAGGCGCCCGCTCCCAACCCGGAACTTATTGGGTTGGTGGTTAGTTAGTGTGTTGACCGGTCAACCGGAGGCAGCGACGAGTCGTTACGGATCAACGAACTTACTTTTCTTAGGGAGAACTTAATGGCTCATACAACTGTGGCACGCGCTGTACCCCCACAACCGAAGCGTCGTCAGTTTATGACCGGCTCTGCTAAATCCAGCGTCGCGATTGCCGCCTTGAGTCTGACCACCAGCGCAGTCACGGGCCTGGGCATGACCGGCTTGGCCCAGGCGGCGGCCAGCACGAGTGCC
>JANLRI010000205.1:0-5936 GCA_031361565.1 Betaproteobacteria bacterium
GCCTGCCTCACCGCCTGCCTCGCCGCCTGCCTCGCCGCCTGCCTCGCCTCCGCCTGCCTCGCCTCCGCCTGCCTCGCCTCCGCCTGCCTCGCCTCCGCCTGCCTCGCCTCCGCCTGCCTCGCCTCCGCCTGACTTAGGGTCCTCGGGATTAACTTTTCAAGACTATCAAGACAATCCATCTCAAATTTCTGTAAGCCTTAGCGACGTGCAAGCCAGCGGAAGTATTGTTATCACGGGACTAGGAGGCGAGAAAGGAAATCTTTCAGTACCTACAGATTCCGCCGGAAATTCCTATGTACAACGCGGAGCAATCTTGGGCTATGACGGTTTCCCAACCTACGGCAATGCCCTTGCCTACACAAGCAACGCACGCGGCGGACGTCCACTAGTCATTACGGCAACGAAACCCTCGGTACCTAATGATGAAATGACCCTCACCGCTGTCGAGGTCACAAATGCCTCGAGAATTTCGGACTTCAATATCAACTATGCCCATGCCGGTCAAATTGGTCGATCTGGTTCGGTCACGACCACTGGACCCGCCATTCTTCTCGCTTGGTGGTGGGGCGACGGCGATAGCACGCTCGCGCACGTCGCGACCCCGAACAATGGCTTCACAGTCGTCAACCAAATTCTAGTTCCTGGCGGCTTAGTGCAGTGTTGTGTCGCCTACCTCAAAGTGAGCGCGGCTGGAACCTATGACGTCACCTGGGCTATGCTGCCACAGGAAGGTGCCATACTTTGGCTCGTCGCTGTCGAATAGCTTTGCGCTGAAGACCCTCAATTAATTCGAATCGCGCCGGACCAATAAATCAGCGATCATCGGTCTATGGGCTGAGGCCTCTTTGCCGCCTGCAAAACTCGTAACCACGCCGATCTCGCTACTGATCAAAATATGATCGATGCGTAGAAACGAGATATGGGGGCGAAGTGAGTGGCCGTGTGTAAAACCATAGCCGCGACCCGCCGCTGAAAAAGTGTCGCGCAGACCGCTGTTACGGAGTAAGCGCATGATGGGAGAGGATTCGGTAGCGTTTAAATCACCCGCAATAATTAGCGGTCGACGCCGCTGCGTTGCCTCGGAGGCAAGCTTCGCCGCTTGCGTCAGTCGGTCACTATAATTGACCTGCCAATCGCTTAGGCCGCCGAGACGCTCATGACGCGCAGCATTCAATCCATCGCGGGGCGATTTAAAATGAGCCGTAATCAGGTCCACATCTTGTCCGTGGGCTGTAAAAGTACAACGCACGTAGGTGTGGCTCTCACCTCGATAGGGGATTTGCTCGTGCCGACAGTCTCGCAAAGGAAAGCGGCTAAGTACAACATACTGCCCAAAAGTAAATTCCTGGCGCCCCTCGAAAATCGCTTGAGCTGTTTTAGGCACCGCGACTCGCTGAGCGGTCAACAAACCAGCGTCTTGCATCACCACCACATCGGGATCATTAGTGGCAATCTCCCAGGCCAATAAGGGGTAGCCGCCATCTTTTGCGGCGAGGTAGGCCTTAATGTTATAAGTCATGAAACGCACCCGGCCACTACCCGAATCGGGAAAGCCGAACGCTAGGCCCATGAGCACGGACAAGGTCAACACAAGGCCCATCAGCGCCGCTAGGCGCCAACGCCAACCCAGTAACATCGACACGGCGAACGCCGCTAAGGCGGGCACGAGCAAGACCGGATAGGGAAGGTATCGTAACAGCTCGAACCACCATGCACTGATGTTCAATACCTTGGATTCGACCACGAGAAAAATGATCGGAATGACCACGACTAGCACCAGTAGCCGCGCTGACCCACGTACCAAGCTATTCACTAGACAGGGACCTTTGCGCACATCCGGTTGATCGAGATCGAGATCGAGATCGAGATCGAGATCGGTATCGGTATCGGTGTCTCGCTTGCTCCCAATGCAACTGGGGTGAGCCTGAGTTCTCGGCCCGATAGTTTGTGCCCTGACCCTTGATGTGCCTGTCTCCCGGAATTAGTTTTATCATCGTTACACTTTAACAGCCGATGCGATTCGTCACAAAGCGGGCTTCGTTGCACCGACGTACGCAAACGCACAGACTCTGACTGCAATAATCCCTAAATTAGAGAAATTCGGTCAAGCCAGATTCAAAAGGGGCGGATCCATCGTCGCTCAACTGGCCCGTGCTAGCTAAGGAAGCGACATGACTCCTATCTTTAAACTCAGCGTGATCACTTTGCAAGTGGCCTTCACAAGCCTGGCTCTGTTCGTTTGTGTACCCAGCTCGGCGGCGATGAAGTCGGCCAGCAAAGAAAGCCACAATAATGTTCAGTCGTCCAGATGCGCCTATGGCATCGCCCAGGATGGCAGCAACAATTGTATGTCCAAGGCAGAATTCGAAATCACCACTTCTCGCCAGAGAGCATTGGATTCCGATCCAGCCCAATATATGCGCAACGCGCTAGCGCGCTGCGAAAGCCTAAAGGGCGATGACCGAGATGATTGCGTGGCCCGCATTCGCGGCGCGGGTACCGTCTCGGGGAGTGTCGAGGCTGGTGGCTTGTACCGTGAGTTAATAACCGTCATTCCGGGCAAACCAGCCGAGCAAGCCCCTAATGCGGTAGCGCCGATTGCCCGTTGAAGATCGCATGGATCGCACTCTATGCAGGTCTGATTGGTCCGGCAACGTGCCTCGCTGCGCCTGAGGAGATTCGAGCTTTTGTCGTCAAATGCTAGCCTGGGCATGACGACGGAGCTGGATTGTGGCGGAAGCGGTGAGATTCGAACTCACGATCGGGTTGCCCCGACGCCAGTTTTCAAGACTGGTGCATTCAACCGCTCTGCCACGCTTCCAATCGAGGGACGGTTTGAAGGCGCTATTGTAATAGAACTTGGATTTTTAGCATTTTCCGGTCGTCGGAAAGTTTGATGCCTCGCTAAACGTTCACAATACCGACCTCCAGCAACTATCAAAAACCCCGATGAAAGTCCTGATCGTATTCGCCCACCCTGAGCCCCATTCCTTCAATGGCGCCTTGAAAGACTGCGCGCGCACGACACTCCGAGCGCAGGGCCACGAGGTAATGGTGAGCGATTTGTATCAAATGCAATGGAAGGCCGAGCTCGATCAAGGAGATTTTCAAGGCGAGCGTCACCGTCCGGACTATCTCGACATCTCGCGCGAGCAAGAGCACATGATGGCTACGTACGGCCCAACAGAAGATGTGCTGATCGAACAAGCCAAAATCCTCTGGTGCGACCTGCTAATCTTTCAATTCCCGATGTGGTGGTTCGGGATGCCCGCGATTTTGAAGGGCTGGGTCGATCGGGTGATGGTCCGAGGCTTCGCCTACGCCAAAGGCCGCAAGTACGATACCGGTATGTTCAAAGGTCGTCGCGCCATGCTCAGCGTCACCACAGGTACTGCGGCCAGTTTGTACGAGCCCGATGGGATCGATGGCAATCTTAACCACATTCTCTGGCCGATTCACAACGGCATCTTTCGGTATCTGGGCTTCGATGTGCTGCCGCCCAACCCGGTATGGATGCCTGCCAGCCTGTCACCCGAAGAAAGGCTTGTCTGTCTTGCCTCATACAGCGAGCATCTTAAGAACCTCGATGCAGTCCAACCCTTATTTTTCCATCCCGCTAACGACTATGGGCCGGACCAAAGACTAAAGCCAGGGGTGGTGGCGCAATCCGGGTTTCAATGGAATCCTAAGTCGAGCGTTTAGGCCGCCGAAAAACCAGGCCAGTCCCAGCGACCACTATAAAGATTATCTAACCATAGCGTAGAAATCTGAGTCTTCACATCGGACAAGCGCCCTGCCTTGAGCTGATCCATCAACCAGCCCAGAGTAACGATCTCAATCTCCACGAACTCTCCAGCATCCAGTTTTTGCTCAGTCTTGACCAAATGTTTGCAAAGATAAACATCAATCAGCTCATCAGCAAACCCGATAGCCGGATGAATCCTCGTCATGAAGGCCCACTGCTCCGCGCGGTACCCGGTTTCTTCGATCAGCTCGCGTTGCGCAGTTTGGAGACTGGTTTCCCCAGCATCAATCTTGCCGGCAGGAATTTCGATGAATTCACGCCCAAGCGGATAGCGGAATTGTCGCTCAATCAAGATACGTCCATCATCGAACAAGGGCACCATGGCGGCGGCACCAGGATGCACGATGTACTCGCGCGTGCCAGAGCTGCCATCGGGTAGGCGGGCAAGGTCTTTTCTGAGCCTGAGAAACTTGCCTTCGTACACCAGCGCGGATTCAAGCGTAGTCTCGGTAAGATCGCGTCGGCTAGTCATTAACGAAGGTCGCTAAATTGAGGTGGCGAGACTAAGTGGGCTAAACTTAAAACGCTTTTTAGATCGGTGCGCTTTAAGTCGCCAAGGCCTGCTTCACCGCTTCCAGACAGGCGCTGATCAATGCCGACGAGCCAAAAGCCAAGATCACCACCATCGCGCCGTTGATTGCTAACACCCAACGTGCATCGCCATTGGCTTCGATCTCAGCTCGATCAATCGGTTCATCGAAGTACATGGTTTTAACGATGCGCAAATAGTAAAAGGCACCCACCAAGGACATCAGCACAGCATAAATGGCCAGGCCAACATGACCCGCATTGATCGCCGCTTCAAGTACACCCAGTTTGGCAAAGAAACCGACCGTCGGGGGAATTCCTGCCAATGAGAACATCAAGGCCAGCATCACTAAGGCAATCCAGGGGCTACGCTTACTTAGCCCACGCAGGTCGCTAATGTTATCCGACTCAAAACCATAACGAGCCAGCATCTGAATCACCCCGAAGGTACCTAAGGTGGTGAACACGTAGGTGATGATGTAAAACATCGCCGAGCTGTAGGCCTCTGGACGGGGCGCCTGGCCATCGGTTACGCCTGAGAGCAAGCCAAGGAATACAAAGCCAATCTGCGCAATTGTGGAGTAGGCCAGCATGCGCTTCAAATTCGATTGAGCAATGGCGACCAAGTTACCCAGGCCAAGCGACAACACCGCCAAGACCATGAGCATCTCTTGCCAATCCTTAGCGACCGGTACAAGGCCTTCCACCAGCAAGCGGAAGGCGATCGCGAAAGCCGCTATCTTAGGTGCGCCGGCAATCATGAGCGTCGCGTTAGTCGGTGTACCTTGGTACACGTCTGGCACCCACATATGGAAGGGCACGGCGCCAAACTTAAAGGCCAAACCTGCCACCAAAAACACCGTACCAAACACCAGCACCATCTTGTTCGTGCCGGTCTCGGTGAAGGACTTGGCTATAGAGGCCAACTGCAAATCACCAGTACCGCCATAAATCATGGACATACCGTACAGTAAAAAGCCCGAGGCAAGCGCACCCAACACAAAATACTTCATCGCAGCTTCGGTTGCGACTGCGCTGTCTCGGCGTAGCGCTGCCAAGGAGTAGAGCGAAAGCGACATGAGCTCCAGGCCGAGATAAATCATCAGCAAATTGCTCGACGAAATCATGATCATCATACCGAGCAAGGCGAACAGACACAGGCTATAAAACTCGCCCTTATGCATTTCCCGATCAGCCGCATAGCGGCGTGCGTAAATGATGGTGACAGCCACAGCAATATAGGAGGACAGTTTTAAGATATGCGCGAACTGATCGGCCACATACATGCCGTTATAGCCATAGTGTGTACCCGTGCCCCACTGATGCAAAGTAGCCACGAAGGGAAAGAACAGAGCCCCAAGAGCCAGGCGATCAATCGCAATTCGACCGGTGTCGCGTACATATACCTCGGCCATGAGCACAAAACAGGCTGCCACCAGAAGTGCGATTTCTGGCAGAGCAACAGCAATATTAATTTTGTCCATAGCGTCTACTTGATCTTGCTGACGGAGACATGCTTGAGCAGGTTGTCTACCGAAGGGCCGAGCATGTCGGTCACAGGCTTGGGCTGAAGGCCCATCCAAAGGCTTACAATCGCGAGAGC
>JANLRI010000257.1:0-14491 GCA_031361565.1 Betaproteobacteria bacterium
CTGCCATCGTGGCCGCTGCTGAGCTTTCCAATCGTTACATCACTGATCGATTTTTGCCTGATAAAGCCATTGACTTGATTGACGAGGCCGCAGCGCGTATCAAAATGGAAATTGATAGCAAGCCCGAGGTGATGGATAAGCTTGACCGCCGAATTATTCAGCTCAAGATCGAGCGTGAAGCCGTTAAAAAAGAGAAGGACGAGGCTTCGAGAAAACGCCTTGGGCTGATCGAGCTTGAGATCGATAAAATTGGCAAAGAGTTGGCGGACTTTGAGGAATTGCTGCGCGCCGAGAAAGCTGCCGTCCAGGGTAGTGCTCAAATCAAAACAGATATTGAAAAGCTGCGCGCCCAGATGGTGGAGATGCAGCGCAAGGGCCAGTTCGATAAGCTTGCAGAAATTCAATACGGAAAATTACCGGAGTTAGAGGGGCGACTGAAGTCGGCCTCAGAAGCCGAGGCAAAGTCACATGTCGGAAAAACTCGCCTGCTGCGCACCCAAGTGGGCGCGGAAGAGATCGCCGAGGTGGTGTCTCGTGCAACCGGTATTCCAGTCTCACGCATGATGCAAGGTGAGCGCGACAAGCTATTGAAGATGGAAGACAAATTGCATGATCGCGTGGTCGGTCAAGATGAGGCCGTGCGTTTAGTCTCGGATGCGATTCGCCGTTCACGTGCCGGGCTTTCCGATCCAAACCGCCCCTACGGGTCTTTCTTATTCCTTGGCCCCACCGGTGTCGGCAAGACTGAGCTTTGCAAGGCGCTCGCATCCTTCTTGTTCGATTCGGACGAGCACTTGGTTCGTATTGACATGAGTGAGTTCATGGAAAAGCATTCAGTGGCGCGTTTGATTGGCGCGCCTCCGGGTTACGTGGGCTACGAAGAGGGTGGCTATCTGACTGAGGCAGTACGGCGTCGCCCCTACAGTGTGATCTTGCTGGACGAAGTAGAGAAGGCTCATCCCGATGTTTTCAATGTGCTTTTGCAAGTGCTCGATGATGGCCGATTGACCGATGGGCAAGGACGTACGGTTGACTTCAAAAACACCGTGATCGTGATGACCTCGAACATTGGCAGTCATGATATTCAACGTCTGTCGGCTGATCCAGCGACCAACAATGTTGATCTCATCAAGTCCGCAGTGATGGATGAAGTGAAGAGGTCCTTCAGGCCGGAATTCATCAATCGCATTGATGAAATTGTCGTGTTTCATGGTCTCGATCCCAAGAATATTGCCTCGATCGCCAAGATTCAGTTGCGTATGCTTGAGGCCCGTTTGAAGGATCGTGAGATGGTGCTCACCGTAAGTGATGCGGCGGTGGCCGAATTGGCGAAAACGGGCTTTGATCCCTTGTATGGAGCGCGTCCCTTGAAACGTGCGATACAACAGCAAATCGAGAACCCACTGTCTCGTTTGGTATTGGAGGGTAAGTTTGGACCGAAGGATGTCATCCCAGTAGATTTTGTGGATGGAAAGTTCTCTTTTGAGCGAGTGGTACATTAGCGGCCCGCATCACTTTTTGTAAGAGCTTTTTGTCCTATGTCTGAGGTTCAAACGACGGCTTCCAAGCAAGTCCAAGCAAGTATTGTTAAATTAATTGCCGAAGAACTCAAGGCAAGGCCAGAGCAGGTCATTGCAGCGATTCAGTTGCTGGATGAAGGGGCCACCGTGCCCTTCATTTCGCGCTATCGCAAAGAGGTGACCGGCGGCTTGGACGACACGCAATTGCGAAATCTTGAAGAGCGCTTGGGTTACCTGCGTGAGCTGGAAGATCGCCGCGCAGCAGTGATCGACAGCGTCGATCAGCAGGGCAAGATGACACCCAGTTTGCTTTTGGCGATGCGCGGCGCCATGACCAAGCAGGAACTTGAAGACCTCTATCTGCCGTATAAGGTGAAACGTCGCACCCGTGCGCAAATTGCTAGGGAGCTAGGTCTCGAGCCACTTGCGGATGCTTTGCTGGCCGATCCGAACCTGGATCCGCAGGTCGAGGCCACGAAGTATCTTAAGGCGGGAGATGAAAAAGGTGAGGGTGCCGTGGCTGATGCCAAGTCGGCTCTTGACGGCGCACGCGATATTCTTGCGGAGCGCTTTGCAGAACAAGCTGAGGTGCTGGCGCCTTTGCGCGAACAATGGTGGAACCAAGGCTTTATCGTCGCTAAAGTGGTGGAAGGAAAACAAGTCGAGGGCGAGAAATTTCGCGATTATTTCGACCATAGCGAAGCGTTGAATGCAGTGCCTTCGCATCGCGCGCTGGCTTTATACCGTGGCCGTCAAGCCGGGATTCTGACCTTAAAAATCGCCTTGGACGAGGCGCAAGAGGCGCTTACTCCACATCCTTTCATTATCAAGCTCGGCGGCCTACTTAAGCTTGCTGAGGCGTTCCGATTGCAGCGTAAGGCTGATGCCTGGTTGGCCGAGGTGACACGTTGGACCTGGCGGGTCAAGCTCTATCCCCATTTCGAAACCGAGCTCTTTGGCCGGGTTCGTGAACAGGCTGAAGCCGAAGCTATACGAGTCTTCGGTGCCAACTTGAAAGATCTTATGCTGGCCGCTCCTGCCGGACCGAAGGTGGTGATGGGCCTAGATCCAGGAATTCGCACCGGTGTCAAAGTGGCCGTGGTCGATGCCACCGGCAAGGTACTGGATACGTCGACGATTTATCCTCATGAACCTCGCCGCGATTGGCAAGGGTCGCTCTACACTTTGGCGGCCTTGGTGCAAAAACATGGAGTCAACCTGATTGCCATTGGTAATGGCACCGCTTCACGCGAAACTGAGAAGTTGGCGGCTGAATTGATCGCTATGGCGGCAAAGGTGGAGGGCATCGTGCCGCCTAAGAAAGCCGTAGTGTCTGAGGCCGGAGCTTCAGTCTATTCGGCGAGTGAACTTGCCGCTAAAGAATTCCCAGATCTTGACGTGAGCTTGCGGGGGGCGGTGTCGATTGCCCGACGCCTGCAAGATCCGCTGGCTGAGTTGGTGAAGATCGATCCTAAAGCGATTGGTGTGGGTCAATATCAGCATGATGTCAATCAGCGCGAGCTGGCCAAGCGTCTCGATGCAATTGTCGAAGACTGTGTGAATGCTGTGGGTGTGGATGTCAACACGGCCTCGGCCGCGCTCTTGGCTCGGGTTTCGGGTATGAGCAATCAAGCGGCCCAAAGAGTGGTGGGTTATCGTGACCAACACGGAGCGTTTCAGGATCGCCTGACGCTTAAAGAAGTGCCCTATATTAGCGACAAAGTGTTTGAGCAGGCTGCTGGTTTCCTGCGTATCTCGAATGGTAAAAACCCCTTGGATGCCTCGGCGGTTCATCCCGAAGCCTATCCCTTGGTGGAGCGAATTCTCGCTAAGGTCAAACTCGGCATGTCGGAATTGATGGGCAATCCGAAGGCCCTTTCGCAACTCAAGCCACTCGAGTTTAGCGACGAGAAATTTGGTGAGCCTACCGTTAAAGATATTTTCAAAGAACTTGAAAAACCAGGCCGGGATCCACGTGGCGAGTTCAAGACGGCCAGCTTCGCCGAAGGTGTTGAAGGCCTGGGTGATCTGAAAATCGGCATGAAGTTGCAAGGCACCGTCACCAATGTGGCTAACTTCGGGGCTTTTGTGGATATTGGTGTGCATCAGGACGGATTAGTGCACATCTCCCAGTTGTCCGATAAGTTCGTCTCTGATCCAAGAGAGGCGGTCAAAGTCGGTCAAGTGGTCACTGTGACCGTCGTCGAAGTGGATGTCGCCAGAAAGCGAATTGCGCTCACTATGAAAAGCGGACCACTACCGGCCGCTCGGGCCGCCGACGGTGCTAAAGTTTCGCCATCGGGTGGCGGTCAACGTCCCCAAGATCGAGGTGGTCGCGCTGATCAAGGCTCACGCAACGTGAATGCGCCCCGCCAAATCCAGCCCTTGGCGGGAGGATTTGGAGCGGCTCTAGCTGATGCTTTGAAGAAGCGCTAGGCGCCTTAGTCAGCGGCGGCTCGGTGTGACCTACAAGGATTTTCAAAAGTGTTAGATATTCTGATTCGTGGTGCGCAGGTGTTTGATGGTCTCGGCAATCCGGGCGAGACTATCGATGTGGGTGTGCAAGGCGATAAAATCGTGGCACTTGGAACCAGGACGAACCCACATCTAGCGCTCTCCGCTAAGGAGACCATTGATGCACAAGGCCTGGCGCTCATGCCCGGTATCGTTGATAACCACACTCATTATGATGCCCAAGTGACTTGGGATAATGCCTGTAGTCCTTCGCCGCAAATGGGAGTGACCACGGCGGTCATTGGCAATTGTGGGTTTACGATTGCCCCCTGTCGGCCTGAGCACCGCGATGTGATCATGCGTAACCTCACCCAGGTGGAAGGGATGTCGATCGATGTACTGCGCGTAGGAATTGATTGGAAGTTCGAGTCCATCGCCGAATACTTCGACTTTGTTGAGGATCGTGGGAGCTTGATGAATCTCGCGGGCTTTGTAGGGCACTCTTCGGTACGCACCTACGTCATGGGGGACCAAGCCTCAAGCCGGGAAGCTACCAGCGACGAAGTGGCCCAAATGAAAACCTTGGTGGTTGAAGGTCTGAAGGCTGGCGCGATTGGTTTTGCGACGAGTACCTCGCCCGCTCACAACGGTGAAGGTGGTGTACCGATGCCTTCCCGTCTTGCCAGTGATGAGGAACTGAGAACCCTGGTGGGCACCTTGGGAGAAGCCCGCAAGGGTGTATTCATGTTGACCAAGGGTGGCCATACCAGGATTGATTTTCTGGCCTCCTTGTCTGAGCAAACCTCGCGGCCGGTGGTGGTTGCCGCGCTCCTGCACAACTCGACCAATCCGGGCGTTGTCTTTGATGATCTCGATGCGATTGAGGCGGCACGCGCACGTGGCCTGCGGATGCATGGTGCGATATCGGTCTGTCCATTGACCAATGATTTCACTATGCGTTCACCCTATCCGGTTGAAGGCCTGGTGGCATGGCGTCCCGCTTTGTCCTTGAAGGGAGACGCTTTGAAAGCGAAGCTCGCCGAGCCTTCCTTCCGCCAGGCCGTGCGCGCCGAGGTGGCTGCACCCGCAACTTTCCGTCTCTTTAATGGCGAATGGCATAAAGTCAACGTGGTCGAGACTAAGCTCGCTGAGCACGCTCAGTATGAGCATCAAAACATCGCAAGCCTCGCCGCAAAAGAGGGCCAGGATCCCTTGGATTTCATGCTGGATCTCGCCATCTCTGAAGATCTTGACACCGTTTTCAGCGCGGTTTTGTTGAACTCTGATGAAGAGGCGGTGGGCAGGATGCTGAAGCATCCGGCTAGCCTTGTTTCGCTCTCTGATGCTGGGGCGCATTTGACGTTTTTCAATGACGCAGGCTTCGGCCTACACTTGTTAGGCCATTGGTGTCGTCAACTGGGGGTTTTAAGTCTTCCCGAGGCGATTCGTAAGCTGACTTCCGAGCCAGCAAAAATCTTTGGTATCCAGCAACGAGGAGTGATCGCGCAGGGCGCTTACGCCGATCTCATGTTGTTCGACCCTGCGCGAGTCAATCGCGGTCCGAAATTTCGGGCCAAAGACTTGCCTGCGGGTGGATCACGATTGTTGACTCCGGGCATAGGAGTTCACGGTGTTTGGGTGAATGGCCAGCGCATTGTGGGTGAGAATGGTGAGCTTACTGATCGAGCGGTGGGCAAGGCCATCCTGCCTGGGAAATTTCTACGAGAGTTCGCCTAGGCGGCGGAGCTACTTCCAACTGTCGGTCGAGCCACCCATTTGTAGTCCGAGTTGATACAGCAGCTTCATCTCGGCACCGTCAAACTCAAGCGAATCCCTTTCCAGGCGAATACCTGGAGGGATGGCCAGCACCTTCATTTCCACGCCCTGTGCCTTGCTCAGTAATTGCAGACGAGAAAGATTGCTGCCGAGGTTGCTGCGTTGCGAGTGATTGATGGTGGCGACAGCAATGGCTACCATACCCGGCTCTACAGGCCGATTGTTCTCCACCTCGATTTGTTGGTTGGCCAGAGCGTAGAGCCGCACCTTGGTCGTTTTGCGATCAAAACCTAATGAAGTCAGAGCGTTATCAAGATCCGATAGAAGGCCCGGTACTAACAGGGGCGACTCAATGCCACCATCCACGTGCATTTGTTGATAAGCCTTGCCCTCGTGCACCACGGTGAAGTACACCGGTGGGAAAATTAAGGGCACTGAACTGGAGGCCAGTAAGACATCCCGGATCTTAGGCACCTTGTCGGTCGAGTGCCCAATCGCTATCGCGCCAATATCCCAAATCACGCTGCGCTGAAGATCTAGATCCGTAGTGCCCACAAAAAGACGTCGACCCTTTTGGTGCTCGCGGCCAATTGCTTCGACAAACTCTTCGGAGACCAGGTCGCGGATCAGAGCACGCAAAGGGCCGGGGTCCTTTATGGAAAGTTCTTTGAACACCTCTGACAAGGGCCGGTTAATGTAAATTCTAGAGGCTTGAATGTTGCTGTAAAGCTTGGTGAGGGTGTCGTCGTAATGTTCGCCGAGGAAGATTAAGGGCGCCATCAGAGCACCCGTTGAGATGCCGGTCACAACATCAAAATCAGGGCGATCACCGCGTTGAGTCCAACCTTCCATGACACCCGCGCCGAAGGCTCCATTGGCTCCGCCACCAGAGAGCGCGAGCATGGTGACCGCTCGACCCACAGGCTTTCCCCTCAAGCGCTGATCAAGAGCTTGCGCGAGATCTGCACGGATTAGGGCATTACCTTGTAAAGTTTTAGTTGTAATTGCGCCTTCAGGCAGCATTTCTCGGCCTAAAAGGGGCAGGGGTGGGGGGCGAACGGCGCTACAGGCACTCAGAACCACGCAGATAAAAAAAATCTTAGCCGCAAAGCCAATTCTGGCCTCAAGCTCCATTATTATTCGGACCATGCCTTCGAATTTGCGGGGCGCGCACGCCATCTTGTTGTTACTCATTTTTGATAGGAACTGCCACAATGAAATTTCGCTTCCCAGTAGTCATTATCGACGAAGATTGGAAGTCCGATTCGGCGAGCGGCCTGGGCATCCGCGCTTTGGGCAAAGCGCTAGAAGAGCAGGGCATGGAAGTCGTCGGTGGTTTTACCTATATCGATGTCGCTATGGTTGCCAACCAAGCGGCTCGAGCCTCAGCGTTTATCGTGTCCATTGATGACGAAGAAATCAACGTTGATGGGCAAGAAAGTGAGACGGTTCAAGAGCTGCGTAAATTCATCACTGAAACACGCCGACGCAACCCCGACATTCCTATCTTCCTATTTGGTGAAACGCGCACCTCCCAGCATATCCCCAACGAAATTCTAAAAGAGCTGCATGGCTTCATTCACATGTTTGAAGACACGCCAGAATTTGTGGCACGCCTGATTATTCGCGAATGCAACAAGTATCTCGGCTCGGTGGCCCCACCGTTTTTTAAAGCGCTCGTCAACTACGCCAATGATGGCTCCTATTCTTGGCATTGCCCCGGCCATTCAGGCGGCGTGGCTTTTTTGAAAAGCCCGGTGGGTCAAATGTTTCATCAGTTCTTTGGTGAAAACATGTTGCGTGCCGATGTCTGTAACGCGGTCGATGAGTTGGGACAATTGCTCGATCATACCGGGCCGGTGGCGGCCTCGGAGCGAAACGCCGCGCGGATCTTCAATGCCGATCATCTGTTCTTCGTGACCAATGGCACCTCCACCTCGAACAAAATTGTTTGGCACTCCTGTGTTGCCACCGACGATATCGTGCTCGTGGACCGGAATTGCCATAAGAGCGTCTTGCACGCCATCATGATGACTGGAACTGTACCGATTTTCTTCCAACCGACTCGCAATCACCTGGGCATCATTGGCCCGATACCTTTGGAAGAGTTTGATCCAGCCAGTATCCAAAAGAAAATTGATGCCAATCCTTTGGTGAAGAATAAATCGGCTCGACCGCGCGTCATGACCATCACCCAATCGACCTATGACGGAATTCTTTATAACGTCGAAAAAATTAAGAATACCTTGGGCAGCTTTGTCGATAACTTGCATTTCGACGAAGCTTGGCTGCCTCATGCCACCTTCCATCCCTTCTATCATGAGATGCACGCGATCGGGCCTAACCGGCCTCGTTCCAAACATGCACCGGTGTTTGCAACACAGAGTACTCATAAGTTACTCGCCGGATTGTCGCAGGCTTCTCAGATTCTGATTCAAGAATCTGATACGGTGAAGTTAGATAAGTTCCGCTTTAACGAGTCTTATCTGATGCATACCTCGACCTCGCCCCAGTACGCAATCATTGCTTCGCTTGATGTGGCGGCTGCAATGATGGAGCCGCCGGGGGGTACAGCCTTAGTGGAAGAGTCGATTTCTGAGGCGCTGGATTTTCGGCGCGCGATGCGTAAGGTGGACGCTGAGTTTGGTGACGATTCCTGGTGGTTCCAGGTTTGGGGCCCAAAAGAGTTTGAGCATGTCGGGGTGGGCAAGCGCGAGGAGTGGTTTCTGAAATCCTCGGACAAGTGGCACGGCTTCGGCAAGACTGCGTCGGGCTTTAATATGCTTGACCCGATTAAGGCGACCATTGTCACCCCTGGCTTGGACATCAATGGCAAATTTTCAAAAAATGGCATTCCTGCCTCGATCGTCACCAAGTACCTTTCCGAGCATGGCGTGATTGTTGAAAAGACCGGCCTGTATTCCTTCTTTGTGATGTTTACAATTGGTATCACTAAGGGACGATGGAACACGCTCGTGACCGAGTTACAGCAGTTCAAAATGGACTACGACACAAACGCACCATTGTGGCGAGTGATGCCTGAATTTGTTCAAGCCCAGCCACGCTATGATCGCACCGGCCTGCGCGACCTCGCACAGCAGATCCATGAGGAGTACCGTAGGCACGATGTGGCGCGCGTGACCACCGAGATGTATCTTTCCACCATGGAGCCTGCCATGAAGCCCTCGGATGCCTTCGAGTGCTTGGCGAGACACAAAGTCGAGCGCGTGCCTATTGATGAGCTCCTGGGTCGTGTCACCACCAACCTAGTCACCCCTTACCCGCCCGGCATTCCTTTGCTCATTCCCGGTGAGCGATTTAATCGCTCAATTGTGGAGTATCTGCAATTTGCACGCGATTTCAATGCAACTTTCCCAGGCTTTCATACGGATGTACACGGACTAGTGATCGAAAATGTCAAAGGTGAGGATCAATACTTCGTGGATTGTGTGAAGCTTCAGCCCTAACTTTTGAAAAGTGGGCCGGTAGTCGATTGCTGAGTCAGTATTTTCTTATGTTTTGGCAGGTTGAGGCACTACGGCTTGAACGTCGGCCTCGACGCTACCGGGTTCGACTTCAGTACCCGCCTCGTCATCGCCATCAACTGAAGGATCGTCTGGGCTATGGTCGCCTCCGGCTGCTTTCTTGGCCAATTTCTCAGCTTTCTTTTTCTTTTTTTCGAGCTCTTTTTGCCGTTTTTGGAAAGAGTAATTCGGCTTCATTGCGTGTGTCCTTCTATGTTCATGGCAGCACGATACCCCAATCGGGCCAGTTCACCCAATCATCTCTCAAAAACCAGTCGATTTAAATGAATGACATGCTAAATCACTGATTGAAGATTGGACGGTATGATCGCGTGATGGAAACCAGCAAAATTCAAGAGGCGGCTGAAAAATTGTGGGCCCTGTGGCAATCAGGGCGTGTGATTTCTGCGCTGCCTGAGGCGCTTCGCCCGCTCTCTCGGCTCGATGGCTATGCCATTCAGTCGCGACTTGAAAAACGAACCGCGTCGGCCCTATACGGATGGAAAATAGCAGCCACTAGCGCGGCAGGCCAGCAGCATATTCGGGTTGATGGGCCGCTTGCTGGACGCATTTTGCAAGAACAAGTGCTCAGCGCGGCAGACGTGGCAAGTTTGAAAAATAATCGAATGAGTGTGGCTGAATGCGAGTTTGCATTCAAAATGGGTGATAGCCTTCATCCACGGTCTAAGCCCTACTCGCAAGCCGAGGTGATGGACTGTGTGGCAAGTTTGCATCCCGCCATTGAAATCCCCGATTCCCGCTTTGAGGACTTCGCGACCGTGGGCTTCGCGCAGCTTATTGCTGACGACGCGTGCGCCCACCTATTTGCCTTAGGTGCTGCCGCAACCTGTAACTGGCGGGTACTAAATTTGGCCCAACATGCGGTGACCGCGATGGTTTATCGTGGACACAGCGATGGTGCCGCGGGCTCAAGCAATGCTTGGCATGCGCTTGGACAGCGCCAAGCTGCACCTGAGGCTCATCACGGAACCGGGGCGAACGTGCTTGGTGATCCGCGCATCGCGCTCACCTGGCTTGTGAACGAGCTTTCATCGCTTGGCTTGATCTTAAGCGAAAATATGGTCGTCACCACCGGAACCTGCATCACCCCGATCCGCGTCAAAGCGGGTGACCAAATCGTCGCAAGCTTTGGCGTGATTGGCGAAATTGAAATGCGCTTTTCGGCGTAGGGGCAAACCCGACAGACCAAGCCGATCATGCTGGGACCAGCCTAATCCCCGCCACCGCAGCCCCCACCGCCATCGCCGCCCCCATCCCCGCTTGAATCGGAGCCACTGCCGCCATCGTCTCCGAAGCCTTCCGTGCCACCATCAATGCTGGAGCTTGAGAAATCTCCACCACAATAAACTGGGCTGGAATTGTGGGACGCCGTGCTCGAGTCGTCTTGCAAACGGCGAACACCTTCGCAATCTGCCAGGTAGCGAAACCCATTCGGGATTTCTAGTTTTTGGTCAATCGCAAACAGTAGGGGAAGTCGAGAGGGCTGTTTGGGGTTGATGTTGTCATCTTTGCAGCAATACCACCAGCAGCGTCGTAGGCCTTCATTGCCCTGCTTGTCCTTCGAAAGTGCGACCGCAGGGCTGTGATGCATGAAATGTCCGAAGGCTTTATCGCAAAAAGCTTGGTAATCCTTGGTGTACAAAATGAACTCATGCCATAAGCTGTCGACGACTTGCGAGGGCATGGATACGAAACGGCGATTGCTTTTGAGGTGCGCTAGGAAATATTGTCGCAGGGCTCTCGAGACGAGCTGGCAGTCGCGATTGTTAAGCTTGGGATGTTGGTTTTGGAGTTTCGCGTACAGTCCTTTTGGAAAACTATAGCGACGAATAAAGGCTTCTCTTTGAAGTAAGAGGTAGCGCTTGCGCACCGTCATCATCACGACCAGTGCGAGAATCAGCAAAACAACAAAGAATGGGGCCATCGTAAGCTTCGTCGTGATTTATTGCTGGTCGACCGAATTGTCCGATATTGGAAGAGGGCGGAGCTCGATACTGCCGTGAAGAAGGCCGTCGATCACGGCTTTGAGTGAAGAACTTGGCGAGCTACTGTAGAAGGTTTCAGTGTGACCGACATCGGCGCCCTTAGCGTTTGATATATCGCTCGTTTTCAAGCGCGCGCGTAAGCGTCTGACTAATTCGCGAGCGACCGCTGGAGCCGGGTCGAGCAAGCGAACCTCAGGGCCTGCTAACTCGCTGATTAAAGGCGCCAGAAATGGATAGTGCGTGCAGCCGAGCACAATCGTATCTGCGCCTTGCTCGAGCAGAGGGAGAAGGTACGAGCTAAGCTTCAGTCGAAGCGTGCTCGAATTCAAGTCTCCACGCTCGATGTACTCAACCAATCCTGGGCAGGCTTGAAGCAAAATTCTGACGTCATGTCCATAGGAGGCAACAAGATTGGAGACGTTTTTACTGACTATCGTTTGGCTTGTGGCGAGCACGGCGATGATCTTGCTTTGGCTTAACGTCGCTGCGGGCTTAATGGCCGGCTCGATGGCGATGACCGGGATTTTATAGAGGGCGCGAATCGCTTTGGCGGCGTAAACCGATGCGGTGTTGCAGGCGATCACAATGGCGTCAACTTCTTGCTCGACTAGAAAATGAGCGATTTGAAGTGATCTAGCGATGATGTAGGCGGCAGATTGATCGCCGTAAGGCGCATTAGCGCTATCGGCGACATAGATCAGTTCAGCCTTGGGCAAGGTAAGGCGAATCTCACGGAATACCGAGAGGCCTCCAATGCCAGAATCGAAAATACCGACCTTGACTAGCGCTTTCGCCATCGGTAAAACATGATCAAACCAAACCGCGAACGTGCCTGCCGACCACTGGCCGCAGCACCAGGCGTGTACCCGCTAAAAGATCAATCAAGGAGCGCTTTTGCCCATCGACAAAACAAAAGGCAAAGGGCAAAAAAATCAAGAGGACCAGGCTCATGTGTATCCAGCGCCCTGCGGCCATCACCAGTAGGAAGAGTACTAAGCCTGCCAGATAGCGTCCAATCGCGGCAATGAGGCTGAGGGGCGCACCCCGTTTGTCGACGATATCGAGGGAAAGTGTTTTCATCGGCAAAGTTCGCCGACCTTCAGCCCAGAACCAACTGAAATAGACCCCAAAAACAATTCCAGTGAAGATTTGGAAGGTGTGATGCATGGCGATGTTGCCACGTTGGGCCTGGTAATGGGTCAGACTTGAA
Organism: Betaproteobacteria bacterium; assembly: GCA_031361565.1. Classification (GTDB taxonomy): domain Bacteria; phylum Pseudomonadota; class Gammaproteobacteria; order Burkholderiales; family Burkholderiaceae_E; genus JAPOKJ01. The sequence goes on from JANLRI010000257.1 coordinate 12,491, forward strand.
AATACATAGCCGGCAAACCAGATGACACCGAACAAAATAATGGCTTCATAAACAAAGCCCATCAATCGCCGCCATGGACTGGCCGAGGCAAGCAGCGCGGCCTGCTCAGTGCGGGGTTGGTCGATGGGACGCAAGAAAAGAGCTTGCGAAACGGCTACGGTTTAGCGACAGCGGATGAAGCGCCCTTGCTGCTGATAGGGCTCGCTGCCGCGGCGGTTTGCGTGCCGTCAGCAAGAGGTTTGGCGGCATCTTTAGCCAGACCAGTTCTCGCCCCACCATATTTGGCCGCTGTGTTGCTGGTAGACCCATTCTCTCGCAGCACAACTCTTTGCTCGTGAGTCATGCCCTCGTAGCGCTTTTTCTGATCGTCCAATTCGGCTTTAGGCAGTTGGTTGGCCATACGATAATTCGAACGGGCTAGGCGGCGCTGTTCTGGCGTGAGCGCGGCCCAGTCTTTAATGCGTTGCTTGGCCTTGGCTTGTTGAGCCGGGGTGTACTGCGGAAACTTGTTGGCTAAAGACACCCAAATCCGCTTCTCCTGCGACGACCAAGTGTTCCACTGCGCGCCGAAAGGCTCTAAGACGGAGCGCTGGGGGCCGTTCAAATCCGTCCAAAGTGGCTCGACCAAAGATTGAAGCCCTGGGCTTTTGGTTGCAGCGCTACTATGAGTAACTGCTTGTGCCCACAAATCACCCGTCGGGATAAGCGCGGCCAAGAGCATGGCCACTGAAACAACAGCGGACAATAGAAAACGGGGGAGGAAAGGTCGGCCGTGCATTGGGTCCATCTCGGGCTACAGAACCATCATTGCTGGTGATTGTTTTTAATAAACACGCCAAAACCGCGGTCCGCGTAAAGAGAAATGGGGAGGTCGTCAGCGAGCATCGCCGCGTCCACTTCAGCCACTTCGTCGGCGCGTTGGCGATCACTCCACTGCGACGTTGCAAACAGGCCCGCAGCAACCAACACAAGCGGCGCCACGGCACCCGCGAACATACTCAGCCAGCCGAATTTACCGCCACCTGAGAAAAGTGCAAGGCTGGCGCCGCCACCCAAGCTAACCTGGGAAAGTTGGCTAGACGCCAGGGGTTGCCCCATACGGGAAAGGGCAAGTTTGCGTGCATTTTCCAAGCGATGAATGGTGGCATAGGGCAGGCGTTCGGCCCCTTTGTCGAGGGCGCGACGGATGAGGAGAGCAGTTTCTAATTCGTTCATAGCGTGATTCCCTTCGCTCTAAGTGCCTTGGCTAGGGTGTGTGTCGCCCTAGAGCAGTGCGTTTTGACGCTGCCTTCCGAGCAACCCATGGCCGCCGCCGTTTCCGCTACGTCCATGTCCTCCCAGTAACGCATCAAGAAGGCTTCTCGTTGACGGGCTGGAAGCTTCTTGATCTCCACTTCGATGGCGCCAACCGTTTGCTCCCTCTCCACATAATCTTGGGCGCTAGCGGCGCGTTCGCTACCTTCTTCCGGTCCGATGGTCTCGAGAATGTCACGGTCACCCCCGTCCTCGTCAGAGTCCGACGTCAAAGATGACAGCAGCGTGGTCCACATATTTCGGACTTTTTGCCGACGGAAGTGGTCTGTGATGATGTTTTGGAGAATTCTTGTGAAAAGTAAAGGCAATTCGGCGGCTGGCTTCTCGGCATAGCGCTCGGCGATACGCAACATGGCGTCCTGGACCAGATCGAGAGCGGCCTCGTCATCGCGTACAGCGTAAAGCGCCTGCTTATAAGCCCGGCGCTCTATCGAGGCCAGAAAGTCTGACATTTCTTGGCGGCTGGCCATTGATCTGGGTCGATTTACTCTATTTTCTTGGAATTTTGACGTTTAACGATGTTATCTGGGGCACTCATGGCCTCTAAAAACACCGTCGACAGGTCTCGCAGGTGTGATGCTATCAGAGTCCACGATTTGACCAACCCTCACGGGTCACAGTATTCTTGAGGGCTGCGGTCGATTGCGGTTCCTACTTCTGGACTGAAAAAGATCGCTTTCAAATGCT
>JANLRI010000277.1:0-9176 GCA_031361565.1 Betaproteobacteria bacterium
CTCGGCGACCACTTCCACGGCTCGAAACTGAGCGCCCTCAGCAAAGCCGTAAGTCAAGACCGGTTTCGACACAAAAGGCAAGATCTCGCGCACACCCTGGTCATCAATACAAACGATCGCTGAACCATAAAACGGCAGGCGATGAGTGAACTCCACAAAAGCATGACGCAAGCGAGCAAAGTCATGGCCATAGGTCTCCATATGGTCCTGATCAATATTCGTGATCACAGCAATCATCGGATTCAAATTCAGGAAGGAACCATCCGACTCATCGGCCTCCACCACAATCGTGTCGCCGGTGCCCAGGCGAGCGTTGGCTCCGGCGCTGTTTAAGCGGCCACCGATTACGAAGGTCGGATCCATTCCGCCTTCGGCGAGGATTGAGGCGGTCAGACTGGTCGTGGTGGTTTTGCCGTGAGTGCCCGCGATGGCAATGCCTTGCTTTAACTTCATCAACTCAGCCAACATCATGGCACGCGGTACGACGGGCACACGTTTAGCACGCGCCGCGATCACCTCTGGGTTATCGCCTTTCACTGCTGTAGACGTAACGACACAATCAGCACCCGCAATATTCTCAGCGCCATGTCCTTTCATGACAGTTGCGCCAAGTTCGGCGAGGCGGCGGGTGGCAACATTGTCAGAAGTGTCCGAACCCGTAATTTTGTAATTCAAGTTCAATAGCACTTCGGCAATGCCGCTCATGCCCGAGCCACCGATGCCGACGAAATGAATATGTTTAACTTTATGCTTCATGTAATTCTTACGGTCGAGCGATCGCGACACAGGCATCTGCGACAGCCTGGGTTGCCAAGGGTTTAGCTAATTTTCGAGCCTTCTCTGCCATCAACAACAGAGCGGGGCGATCCAAAGTGCGTAGCAAAGTGGCAAGGCGGTCGGGCGTGAACGATGTTTGATCAATCAGTACTCCCGCACCCTGCTCACTCAGGTATTTCGCATTGCTGGTTTGGTGATCGTCCACGGCAAAAGGGAAAGGCACGAGTACCGAGGCCACACCCGCAGCCGCAAGCTCGGAGACCGTCATAGCACCGGCTCGACAGATCACCAAATCGGCACGGGCATACTGCACGGCCATATCTTCAATGAAGGCGACAAGATTCGCCTCAACACCCGTCTGGCGATACTCTTTTTCAAGGGTTTCAAGATGAGCCTTGCCGCTTTGGTGCGTCACATAAGGGCGCTCAGCTTTTGGAAGTAAGGCAAGCGCACGAGGCACGGCAGCGTTCAGAGCCTGCGCACCTAGGCTGCCCCCGACCACCAAGATTTGTAGGGGCCCCGTGCGCGCCTTAAAACGCTCGGCGGGCGTCGGCATCCCGAGTAGGTCGCCTCGTACTGGATTACCGGTCCAGACGGCGCGCTTGAGCACATCCGGGAAAGCCACCATCACGGTATCGGCCAGGCGCGCCAAAACTTTATTGGTGAGTCCGGCGATAGAATTTTGCTCATGAATGACCAAAGGGCGATTCAACAGTCGCGCCATTACCCCACCGGGGAAGGCCACATAACCCCCCATCCCCAAAACGACCGCTGGTCGCACCCTGCGCAAGGCCTGCAGACTTTGCCAAAACGAACGCATTAAGCGAAACGGCAACAGTGTGAGTTGACGCAAGCTTTTGCCGCGCGCGGCGGCAACGCTCACCGGTGCGAGCGGGATGCCACGCGCGGCAACCAGCTCGGCCTCCATGCCGTTCGGATTGCCCAGCCACACCACGTCCCATTGGCGACGCTGCATCTCGGCAGCCACCGCAAGGCCAGGCATGACATGCCCGCCCGTACCACCCGCCATGATCATGATGGTCGGCATCAGAGCAGGCCTCCAGTTCGCCCGCTAGAGGAAGGTCTCATCATGCGGCGATTCTCGAAGTCAACTCTCAGTAAAATTCCAATCGCGATGCAGTTCACCAAGATGCCGCTACCGCCGTAACTCATCAAAGGTAAGGTTAGGCCCTTGGTCGGCAACAAACCTGTGTTTACGCCCATATTGAAAAAGGCCTGAAAACCAATCCACATCGCAATGCCTTTTGCAACCAGCCCGGAAAACGTACGGTCCAAAACAATTGCAGTGCGTCCGATCTCAAAGCCCCGATAGACCAGCCAAAAGAAAGCTAACACGATCATCAGCACGGCGACCATCCCCAACTCTTCTCCTATCACCGCCAGCAAGAAGTCGGTATGGGCTTCGGGCAGATAATGTAGTTTTTCGACCGAACCGCCCAGGCCCACACCGAACCATTCACCACGACCAAAGGCGATCAGCGAATGCGAAAGTTGATAGCCCTTACCCAGGGCATTGCCCTCATCGAAGGGCGCGAGATAGGCAAACATGCGCTCACGCCGCCAAGGCGAAAGAGTAATCAGTAAGGCAAAGATGCCGGACATCAGCAGTACAAGAGCCGCTGCCAGCTTAGCGTTGACGCCACCCACGAACAACACTCCCATGGCAATAAAAGTAATCACTATCAGGGCGCCAAGATCGGGCTCTAACATCAACAGCAGCCCAACCACGGCCACAGCCACGCCCATGGGCAGGAATCCCTTTTTGAACTCTTGCATATATTCTTGCTTGCGTAAGGTGTAGTCCGCCGCGTACAAGACCACGAACAGTTTCATGAGTTCCGAAGGCTGGAGGTTCATGACCCCAAGTGACAGCCAACGGCGTGCGCCGTAAACGACTTTCCCCAGGCCCGGAATCAGAACCACAATCAGTAACACCAAACCTACAATGAACAGAGGGAAAGCAAACTTCTGCCAGCGATCAAGCGGAACGCAGAAGGCCAACATGCCGACCAGCACGCCTAAGGTCATCGCGAAGCCATGACGCATCATAAAATGATAGGGCTTGTACAAAGAGAAACGCGCGGCATCGGGCAAAGCGATTGACGCCGAGTACACCATCACCCAGCCTAAGGCCATCAGACCGGCCACAACCCAGACTAGGGCAAGATCATAATTTTTTGTGCCCAAACCGCGTGCGCTGGAATAGGCTGTCGGGCGGGTACCAGAGGTACGGGCACCAGAGGTACGGGCACCAGACGCCTCCCCCGCAAAGAGGCCGGACATCAGAGAACCCAGGGCAGCTACAATTTTCAAGCGCCCTCCCCTGAGTGCGACGCCACCAACTGACCGCGATCCTGGGCCAGCGTATTGACCAGGTCTCTAAAAACCTGACCGCGATGCACATAACTCTTGAACATGTCAAAGCTAGCGCAGGCCGGCGAAAGCAAAACGACCTCGCCCGTCTTCGCGCGAGCTGCGCCCAGTGCGAGCGCTTCGGCCAAGGAGTCACAAAAAATCGTATCGACGCCACTCTGCCCCAGGGTAGCCGCGATAAGCTTGGCATCACGGCCGATCATTAAGAGTGACTTAGCAAATCGTTTAACCGGATCCAGTAGCGGGGCAAAATCCTGGCCCTTGCTCTCACCGCCCAAAATTAAATGGCAGGGTTTTTCGAGTCCTAATAATCCAGCCACAGTCGCTCCAACATTAGTGCCTTTGGAGTCGTCAATGTATTCGACGTCGTCAATAACGGCGATCAGTTCACAACGATGCGCTTCGCCGTGATAGTCACGTAAGCCATGCAAAAGCGCCGACAACGGCAGGGCAATCGCCCGGCATAGCGCCAGGGCCGCCAAGACATTGAGTTGATTGTGTTGACCACGAATCTTGAGCGCGTCGGCGGGCATTAAGCACTTAATAATGAGTTCGGTCTGAACGCCTTTGCGTCGAGTGGGAATTTCTTCTCCGGGGGTGCCTGCGGCTAGCCATTTGAGCGAGCCATCTTGCACTAATCCAAAATCACCAATAGAGGCTGGCGCACCAGAAAGAAAGCGCACCACGCTGCTGATCAAGGGTTGCTTAATCGGCGCGGTGACAATCGGTGTAAGTGCTGAGGCAACAGAATCGTCTGCCCGATTTTCGGCCGCAGGCACCTGAGCAGTCTTGGCAGCAAACACGCGGCTGGGCTTAATGATCTCGGGCACAATTTCTTTGTACATTAACGCAGCATCATCACCCACCACCTGAACCTTGGTTGCAGTCAGGAGCTTGAGCTTAGCCTGCTGGTAACTGGCCAGAGACTGATGCCAATCCAAATGATCCTGACTCAGGTTGAGCACCGTGGCCGCATCAAAGATTTTTTGCTCTACTTTTAAGTGAGCTAGTGCAACCTGGAAGCTCGATAGCTCCAATACCCAGATCTGGGGAAGGCTCTCACCAGCCTGCATCCAAGCCTCAAGCATTGACGGGCCAATATTGCCGGCCGCCTGAGCATGGAAGCCCGCAGCCTTGCAAAGGTGGGCCGTAAGCGCGGTGACGGTCGTTTTGCCGTTTGTTCCCGTGATGCCGATCAACTTGGGGCGATAGCCTGAGCCCGCTTGACTGGCGAGCGCCGACAAAAACAGATCCAGCTCACCCAGAACCTCAACACCTTGCGCTTTTGCTGCGTGATAAAGAATGGCACTTTCACCGATCTCAATGGACAGACCAGGACTCCAGGCCACCAGATCGTATCCCTCACATTGGAACCCGGCAAAGGGTGCATGAACGAAGCGGACCTGCGGCAAACTATCTAGCAAGGTGGCTTTCTGAGGAGGCTCTTCACGGCTATCGAGAACCGTCACCTGAGCACCACATTTCGACAGCCAGGTCGCCATGGCCAAGCCAGACTCCCCCAATCCGACCACCAGCGCCTTCGCTCCACCCCAAGCAGGATCAAGACGGGAACGCTCGGCCGGTGTGGTGATTTCGGCGCCCGACGCCAAGCCCATGCTTTCCTCTACAGATGCATGCGCAGGGTGGTTCATGGGAACGATTCGAATTTCACTCATCATCAAGCGCTCAGCGAAGCTTCAGGGTTGAGAGGCCGAAGAGCACCAACATCATGGTGACAATCCAGAAGCGGACAACAACCTGTGACTCTTTCACACCCCCGACTTCGAAATGATGATGAAGCGGAGCCATGCGAAAGATGCGGCGCCCTTCGCCGTAGCGCCGCTTGGTGTATTTGAAATAGCTCACCTGCATGATCACCGAGACGGTTTCCGCAACAAACACGCCTCCCATAATGAACAGCACAATTTCTTGCCGAATAATCACCGCTACGGTGCCCAGAGCACCACCTAAGGCCAGGGCGCCAACATCCCCCATGAAGACCTGGGCGGGATAGGCGTTGTACCAAAGAAAGGCGAGACCAGCACCAGCGATGGCCCCGCAAAAAACCGCCAACTCACCGGCCCCTGGAATATGAGGAATCAGCAAGTATTTGGCAAAGACCGCATTGCCGTGCGCGTAGGCAAAAATGCCAAGGGCACTACCTACCAAAACCGCCGGCATAATCGCCAGGCCATCGGCGCCATCGGTGAGGTTCACCGCATTGCTCGTACCTACAATCACGAAATAGGTGAGCACCATAAAGCCAAACGCACCGAGGGGATAACCTACATTTTTGAAGAAAGGTACGATCAAATCTGCCTTAGGCGGTAGGTTCATATTGAAGCCACTCGCCGCCCATTTTAAAAAAAGACTAATAGCATCGCTGGCACTCGCGGCAGGAATCGCGAAGGTGAGATAAATCGAAGCGATCACCGCGATCAGAGATTGCCAAAAATACTTCTCCTTACTGCTCATCCCCTTGGGATCACGATGCACCACCTTGCGATAATCGTCGACCCAGCCGATCCATCCGAAACCAATTGAAATGAGCAGCACCACCCAAACGAAGCGATTTTGAAGATCCGCCCAAAGCAAAGTCGATAAACCGATCGAGATGAGGATCAGCACGCCTCCCATGGTCGGCGTTCCGCTCTTAGTCAAATGAGACTGAGGACCGTTTTGACGTACGGCCTGACCAATTTTGAGTTCGGCGAGTTTGCGAATGACTAAAGGCCCAAAAAACAAGCCAATCGATAGAGCCGTCAAAGTCGCCAATACCGCGCGAAGCGTCAGGTAATTGAAAACAGCAAAGGCACGGATGTCTTTTGCTAACCATTGAGCGAGTTCGAGCAACATACTAGTGCGCCCCCTCTGCGGCTTCCCGCTTGATACCTAGCCCCGCGATCACCCGCTCCATTTTCATAAAGCGTGAGCCTTTGACCAATAAACTACCGCGCTGCGACTTCACTTTTTCGAGAAGCGCTTCAATCGTCTCAAAATGCTTTGCGTACTGGACCGCGGAAGAATCGCCAAGTCCTAGCTCGCAAGAAGCCCCGTCCGATGGGTCGCGCCGCGCCGCATTGAACGCAACGACACTCGCGCGCGTCGCAAGGCCCAGGCAATACAGGCGATTGATGCCCTGCTGCGCCGCGTACTCGCCGACTTCGCGGTGGTACAAATCGCCATGCTCGCCGACCTCGCCCATATCACCCAACACCAATACTCTTGGCTCAGGCAAGCTCATCAGTACGTCAACGGCTGCGCGAACAGAATCTGGGTTCGCATTGTAACTATCATCAATCAGTCGGCGCCCGTCACCTAATTGATGACCTACAAGACGACCACTGGCGGGCCGAAAGGCCTCTAAGCCTTTGACAATGGCGTCGCTCGGCAGGCCAATAGCATGCGCGCTGGCAGCGGCTGCCAGCGCATTTCGCACATTGTGGCGACCGGCAATGCTCAGGCGCACTTGAACCGTCGTCTGATCCATCATGAGATTGAAATGATCGGGATGGGCGTCGAGCTCGGCCCATACCGGGAACGTACCCGCGTGCTCAGCAAGACCAAATTCAATCCTGCGACGAGCGCCAATCTGTTCGCGCCAAATTGGAGCGCAAGCGTCATCGCCTGGGTAGACGGCGATGCCTTGGGTGGAAAGCGCCGCAAACGACGCGCCATTTTCAAGGGCGCTAGCTTCCACGCCATGCAAAAATTCCTGATGCTCGCGCTGGGCATTGGTCACTACGGCAACAGTGGCACAGGTATAGGACGCCAGCTCGCCTATTTCACCGGGATGATTTGTACCCAACTCAACCACAGCGGCCTGATGCCGTGGGCGCAGTGCCAGCAAAGTCTGAGGAACACCAATATCGTTATTGAGATTGCCTCGGGTCGAGAGATAAGCGCGCTCTCCAAAATGAGCGCGCAAAATAGAAGCGATCATTTCCTTGGTCGTGGTTTTACCGTTACTGCCTGCGACACTGATGATGGGTAGATTAAATTTCAAACGCCAGGCGCGCGCAATCTCACCATAGGCCTTACGGGTATCGCTCACCACCAACACAGGTGGCTTTAGACCAGGAACCCAACGCTCGACGATCACACCAGCCGCACCACTTCGCTTGGCCTCAGCCACGAAATGATGGGCGTCGAAAGTCTCCCCTTTGATGGCGACGAACAGACTTCCCGCGGAAATGCGACGGGTATCAGTCGAGACATTAGCCACAACTTCATCGCCGCAACCAAGCAGCTGAGCGCTACTCAAGGCGGAGAAGGCTTGCCTAAGCGTGACCGGCTGTGGCTTAGGCATTGTCGGTCCCGACGGGCTTGAACACACGACGCTTGCGAGCACTGGTTGGGATCTCCGGCGGTGGCGCGGGCGCACGTTTGGCGAGCGCGGCCTTGGCGATCTCAAGGTCAGAAAACGGGTGCCTAACCCCTTTTATCTCTTGATAGTTTTCGTGGCCCTTACCGGCAATCACCACAATGTCTCGCCAAGGCATGCTTGCCACGGTTTGCTCGATGGCGCGCTTACGATCAGGCTCGGTCAGCCAAGGCTCCTTGCGAAGACCGGATCGCAAATCTGACAGTATTTTAAAAGGCTGCTCAAAGCGCGGATTGTCGCTGGTAAGCACCACAAAATCTGCGAGGCCTTCGGCCAGACTCGCCATTTGCGGACGCTTGCTTTCATCGCGATTGCCACCCGCACCAAAAACAATCCATAGGTCGCCACCACGTAACAAGGCAGCGGGCCGCAACGTATCGAGCACTTGAGCAATTGCATCTGGCGTGTGAGCATAGTCCACAATGGCGAGTGGCTTTCGATCTTCTTGGATCAACTCCATGCGGCCCGGCACAGGTGTGAGCTTCATCGCGAAGCCCATTACCTGTTCATACGTCATCCCATAGGCCATCCAGGTCGACATCACCGCTAACAGGTTCGCGACATTGAAGCGGCCCATCAACCCGACTTGCAGGGTCTCCCGGCGGCCTTGAAAATTGACATAAAAGCTCATGCCGGTTTTGAGGGGCGACATTGGGCTTGCGTAGAGCCACTGCGACTCAGGATTGCGGTAATTATTATCGAAAATACTGTAGGCGAACAGCTTTACTCCAACGGCGACTTCAGCGCGAATCGCTTTCACCTGCTCATCATCCCAGTTCAGAATCACCTGACGAAGATTGGGCCAGCGAAACAGAATTTTCTTTGCTTCGAGATAGGCCGCCATCGACTGGTGGTAATCGAGATGATCCTGCGTAAAATTTGTAAACACCGCAGTATCAATGCTGATCTCGCCCATCCGGCCTTGCTCGAGGCCAATCGACGAAGCCTCCATGGCCACATATTGAACACCTTGGCGAACGAAACGCGCCAGGATCGACTGAAGCGCGACAGCATCGGGTGTCGTCAAGCCTGTGCTAATCGTTGCATCGGGCTGCCCGACGATATGGGCACCGAGCGTGCCAATGATGGCGGCGCGATGTCCGGCCATATGGAAGCCTTGCGCGATCCAATGGGCGCATGAGGTCTTACCATTGGTACCCGTGATGGCGATTAACTTGAGGTGGCGACTGGGCTGCTGATAGTACTCGGCCGCGAGAGCTGCCGAAGCCTCGGCCAGACCGATGACCGCTTTCATCGGCACAGGCTCTTGAGCACCCGGATGGGGGATTAGCCCTTCAGAGCCCGACGCCTCGTACAAAATGGCCTTCGCACCTTGCGAGATTGCCCGAGCGATGTAATCGCGCCCATCGCTTTGGGCACCCTTAATCGCCAAAAATACATCGCCAGGCAGCACCCGGCGACTATCGATTGTGAGCTCGGCACCGCTGGCTAGAGGATCACCACCGAGCTGCAATCGCAACCAAGCGACCAAGTCGCTCACATTCACGGACTGAGTCGGCGTCATTGCTGCAGACCTCGGCTTAAAGACACTAGAGCAGGGTTGTCGCTTAATCCCAAGTCAGAGGTCTTCAGGGGCAACATCGGAGCATCTGGCGCGACC
>JANLRI010000293.1:0-2414 GCA_031361565.1 Betaproteobacteria bacterium
CGGGGCTCGCGCAGAACCTGCCCGCATGGTGGCAACACTTAGCCGCACCCCATGGCGAGAATATCTCGGCCCGATCAGACTTTTCTCGGTAATGGACGCAAGCGGTTTAAGCTTGTGTGAGCAGGAGGAACATGACTTGCATCAGATTGCTTGCCAACAAAAAAACGATGCTGAGCTCGTGCTTCAACCAGGCGAAAGCCTACCAAAAGACCTGTTCGGATAGAGCCCATGCACCTGCCGGCTTCCCAATGCTGCGGGCGTGTGGCGCTTCGAGGAAGGCTGGCCAAGGATTTTGATGCTTACCGTTGTTTTAAGACGACCTTGTCAGCCAACGCATCCAAAACGCGACAACCGATAGCCCCTACCGTGCGTTTATCGGTAGAGAGGCCTCGCTGATCGGGCAAGGTACACAGCCAGGCACTTGAAAAGGAGAATGGTTAGCACGATCTAAATCGTCATCGACGGCACGGGGCTATCGGCGGATTTTCTGGATTGTAGGGAGCTTATTTATGAACATGATTTACAACAGTCCTACCTACTGCGTCGTTGAGTTTGGTGCCATCAACGGCAATGTGCGTGGCTATGAAATCATGGACAAGATGTCGCGCCGCGAAATCTACTTGGAAGGTTCGCTGGCCATGCAGTTCAAGCACCAAGTACAAAAGCTGATCTCGGCCGAGCCTTCGATTGAGGAAATCGACGATTTTCTCAGCAAGTTCAATGAAATGATGCAGCAACCACTTACTTTGCACTAAAGCCGCGCTGGGACTAAGCCAAGCGCCTTTGGATCTTCACGGGGTCGGTTTAACTTAAAGCTGCTCCCAAGGCAGTCCGTCAAAACGCCAGCCGTTGAGTTTGCCGCGTTGGTGTTTGTCGGTAAGGTCGCCTTCAAACCCGTGTAATACGTTGTACACCTCCTTAAAACCGGCCTTTTCCAAGACTTCCCCGGCCTCCGTCGAGCGTTTGCCGCTTCGGCAAATCAACACCACCGGCCGCGAATTCGATTGGCCAGCAAGTTTTTTCACCTCGCCGATGAAGTGCGGGTTGAGCTCCCAGTCCGGCCCGTCATACCAAGCCACATGGGTGGCACCAAGTGCGTGACCCACAAAGTAAAACTCTGAGTCGCTACGGCAATCGACAAACAAGGCATCGGGATGCCCGTTCAGGAACTCGAAGGCTTTTTTGGGAGGGAGATGTTGCATGGCCTGATTATTTCACACGGCGATAGAATCTTAAAGATGATCACTAAACTCGCCAAATCTGCGATAGTCATATCGCCCACGACACCAGGTCACACTCCCGCCGTAAAGCGCTGCGCGTGGTGCGAGGGCTTTGATGCCTATCGTCACTACCATGATACCGAGTGGGGCGTGCCCATGCTTGATGATCGAGCCCTCTTCGAAAAGCTTTGCTTGGAGGCCATGCAGGCGGGACTTTCCTGGGCCACCATCCTTAAAAAGCGCGATCAGTTTCGAATCGCTTTTGAAGGCTTCAACATCGCTACCCTGGCAAATTACGGCGAGCCTGAAGTGGCGCGCCTGCTGGGCGACACAGGAATCGTTCGCAATCGGCTCAAAGTTCGCGCGGTCATTGCCAATGCTCAGGCGATGCAGCAACACTTTCCAAAGCAACACAGCTTTCGGGATTTCCTTTGGGGGTTCGTGGACGGTGCGACCATCCATCACCAACTGGCCGGAAGCCATCAGGCCATCGCCCAAGACGCGCGCTCCCAGGCGATGAGTAAGGCACTGTTGAAGCGCGGCTTCAAATTCGTTGGACCTACCATTTGCTATTCGTTAATGCAGTCCACCGGCATGATTAACGATCATTACCTGGACTGTTTTCGCTTCCAAGAGTTGGGAGGTCAATTGTGACGGCGGCTGTAGCAGAAGTGGCGGGCGGCGTGCTCGTCGGTAGCTCCTGGCTGAGCCTGTTCAATGTGGGCATTTCTAACTATTGGGGATTTGTCCTTGCAGTCCTGGTGTTTCTCGCCATTCCTGGCCCTGGCACTTTCGCCTGTTTGACGGCGGTGGCTCGTGGTGGCTTACGCGGCGGGTATGCTGCTTTAATGGGCTTGATCGTGGGGGACTGGTGTTTGATGCTTTCGGCCATTCTGGGTTTGGCAGCTCTTCTCAAGGCCAATCCGGCCTGGTTTCACGCGATCCAGTGGCTGGGTGCCGCCTATCTCTTTTGGATTGGGATTCAGCTACTGCGTAGCCAGGACGGCGGCCTCAATAGTTTGCCTGAGGCGATGCAGCCTGGGCCGGGCAAGTACTTTCGTCAAGGGTTGTTGATTACCTTAATTAATCCTAAGGCCATCGTTTTTTACATGGCCTTCTTCCCCTTGTTTATCGATCCGGCCCAGCCTATCGGGCCACCCACTTTTGTCGCTATGGCCGCGACCGTGACCGAGT
>JANLRI010000304.1:0-2047 GCA_031361565.1 Betaproteobacteria bacterium
TCTCTACACCCGCTGGTCGTACTGGATCAAAACACTCACCATCCTGTTGACGGGTGTGATTATCCTGCTCACCTACGACACCATGACCGCCCTCCTCGGCTTTCCCACTCCAGGCAAGTTGCCAGAGCGGTTTTTGCTTCACTACTCGGTGATCGTGCAGCCTGACAAAAACACTTCGAGTAAGGGCATGATCTATCTCTGGGCGTCCGAACTCACACGCGATGGCCCAGCTAAGCAACCGCGAGCCTACGAAATGCCCTGGGACAAAGATACCAATAATTCTTTTGTAGAAGCCAATCGGCGCACCAAGCAAGGCATTATGCAAATGGGCCAGACCCAACAAGTAGGGCCTAAATCGAACATCAATACTTTCACCAAGTACATGTCGAGTAGCAAGCAGCAAAAGGTCAAGCTGCAGGACATGCCCGAACCGGCATTGCCTGAAAAATGAGCCTCGCTACTTCATCCTGGCGTTTGCTCCGTGCCCTGCCCGCGCTAGCGGTTGCGCCCGCGCTTATCCTCCTGCAAGCCTGCAGCGACACATCAACGGCCAGCCCAAATTTCTTCCCTTTGAATTCGGGTTGGACTTGGCGCTACGAAATGATCACCACCACTGACAGAGGTGCGGTGACCGAGATGTTCACGGTCGAAAACACCGGTAAAAAGAACTATGGTGCGGGCTTGGAAGGATGGGAGCGACGCAATAGTCTTGGGAACTTTTACCTATTTCAAGCCGATGAAAATGGGGTCTACCGGATTGGTCTGCGCAACGAAATTGAGCAAGATTATCGCAAAGACACGGCAGAGGCTAAGCGATTCGTCCTTAAAGAGCCCTATAAGCTAGAGAACTCTTGGATGGTGCCCTCAGTGCCCTACATCATGCGCAAAAGCTTCGACTGGCCATATGAATTGAAGTACACCAAAACCGTGACGATGAACTACCGCATCGAAGCCCTTGACCAAACCATTACCGTACAGGCTGGTGAATTTAAGGGCTGCATTGTCGTCGCAGGTAGCAATATTTTAAGAATTTTTGTCGACGCCACCCTGGGTTTTCAAGATCTCCCCATTACCCAAAAAGAATGGTATTGCCCGGGCACGGGCTTGGTGAAACTGGTGCGTAACGAGCCTGTCATGAGATCCACCTACTACTTTGGTGGCTCGCAGAGTTTTGAGCTAGTGGAGCTGAGCAAATAACAGTTCAACTAAAAACCTTCACTAGCCAAAACGTCATTAAGACCGCGAGCGCGATCCAAATTAGAACGATAATCGCAGCGGCCTTGTAATTCTTGGGGCGGCTTAATGCACTTTCTGCCTGAGCTTTAGCATCTTGTAGTACGGCTTCGGGCAATAGTCTGAGCGCAAACGCAATGGCCAGAGGAAGCAAAATGATCTCGTCGAGATAGCCAAGAATCGGGATGAAGTCAGGAATTAAATCTATCGGACTGAGCGCGTAGGCAACGATTGCCCCAGCAAGTAACTTCACGCCAATCGGTGTACGCGGATCGCGCACCGCAAAATACAGCACCATCGATTGACGCTTGATCAGCTTGGCCTTGGTTTTAAGATCCGCGAGAAACCCCACGCTCTAATTCCCCAGCAGTTGGATGGCCCCTTGCTCCTTGAGGGATTCTGAAACGACCAGGCCCAATTGCTCAGCCTCAACAACGGTGCGTATCTCCTCCTCGGCTTGAGCACGGATCACCTTCGTGCCATCGACGGCTGCAACGACGGCTCGAAGCAACAAGCGGCCGGACGAAGCGCCGTAGGCAGACTCACAATACGCCGCTAAAGGCACGCGACAACTGCCCCCTAAGGCGCGCGATACGGCTCGCTCCGCGCTCACTTCAAGAAAGGTTTGTGGATCGTTTAGAAACGCAATTTTGGCAGCGATTTGGCGACGGTCATTTTTGAGAATTTCGATCCCCAAGGCACCCTGCCCTGCGGCTGGAAGGCAGAGGCTCGGTGGAATAATTTGCCGGATACGCGCTACCAAGCCGAGACGCTTTAAGCCCGCCGCGGCCAGCACGATCGCGTCGTACAAACC
>JANLRI010000306.1:0-2148 GCA_031361565.1 Betaproteobacteria bacterium
GATACATCGGAATCAAGGTGGCCTCGAAGAACACCTAGAACAAAAAGCCATCAGCAAGGCAAAGAAAATCATGATCTGCTCATTAAGGCTGAGCGGAAGTTTGTGCCAGGTGAGAACGTCGAAGGAGCCAGACTTAAAGTACAAATAGATCAGTGCAACCAGGGTCAGCAGCGAGCCAAGCAAGGTATACAAGAAGAACTTAAAGGCGGCGTAGATGCGGTTCGGTCCGCCCCAAATACCCACGATGAGATACATCGGAATCAAGGTGGCCTCGAAGAACACGTAGAACAACAAGCCATCAAGCGAGCTGAACACACCAATCATGAGCCCGGAGAGAATCAAGAAGCACGCCATGTACTGTGCGACTTTTTCTTCAATCACTTCCCACGCGCCAATAACCACGAAAATTGTGATAAAGGCGGTCAACAAAACAAACCAAACCGACAAACCGTCGACACCCAGGTGATAGTTGATTTTGAAAGCGTCGATCCAGGCGGTTTTCTCAACAAACTGCATGGCCGCAGAGCTGCGATCAAATTGAGTAAAGAGAGGAATGGTGGCGAGGAAGCTGATGACCGCACCGATCAAGGCAACGCTACGCACTACGGGAGCGTTCTTGTCATTGCCGACCGACAGGAGAATAAGGCCGAAGATAATCGGCAACCAGATAGCGATCGTTAACACGGGAAACTGATTCATGGTCGTCCCCTCCTAGCGTCGAATCAAGGGAAGAACAACAAACAGCATTAACACTCCAACACCAATAATCATGCTCACCGCATAGTTGTTCATGCGACCGGTTTGCAACAAGCGCGCCACGCTGGCAAGCCAGCCCACCAGTTTGGCGGATCCGTTTACTGCGACTCCATCGATCAAGGTTTGATCGCCCACTTTCCACAGACCGCGGCCAATGGAGCGCGAGCCTCCAGCGAAAAACACTTCGTTGAACTTGTCCATGTAGTACTTGTTATCGAGCAGAACATAGACTGGCTTGAAGGATTTGGCGATCGACCGAGGCAGCGCCGGGTTGATCATGTACATGTAGTAGGACAGTGCGATACCCGCCACCATCAGCCAGAACGGCGCCGTACCAAAGGCATGTAAGGCCATCGCCATCCAGCCGTGGAATTCCTTCGCCATATCCGCCATCGCAGTATGCCGTTCAGCGACGACAATCACACCTTTGAAGAAATCGCCGAACAACATCGGAGCGATGGCAAACAAGCCAATGATCAGTGAGGGAATTGCGAGGAGAATCAGGGGTGCTGTGACTACCAAAGGGCTTTCATGCGGCTTCTGCCCGGGGCCTAGACCATGAGGGTCATCATGCCCGTGAGCAGCACCGTGATCGCCCCAGCGGGGTTTACCATGAAACACCAGGAAATACATACGGAATGAATAGAAGGCGGTCACGAACACGCCGGCCAGCACGCAATAATAAGCAAAGCCTGCACCCGGAACTTTCGCGAAATGAGCCGCTTCGATGATCGAGTCTTTGGAGTAAAAGCCCGACAAGAACGGTGTACCAATCAAAGCCAGCGAACCCACTAGCGAGGTGATCCAAGTAATGGGCATGTACTTGCGCAAGCCACCCATATTGCGGATATCTTGATCGTGATGCATACCAATAATGACTGAGCCTGCCGCCAAGAACAGTAGCGCATAAAAGAAGCCAAGGCTCAACAAAAGGAAGTTGGCTGCGCTAAAAGCTGAAGCACCGAGTGCCACCGTCATGTACCCTAACTGCGACAGGGTCGAATAAGCCACTACCCGTTTGATGTCGTTCTGGACAATGCCCAAAAAGCCCATGAACAAAGCCGTAATGGCGCCAATCACCATCACGAACCCCAAGGCCGTATCTGACATCTCAAACAGTGGCGACATGCGGCTCACCATGAAGATACCGGCGGTCACCATGGTCGCGGCATGAATCAGTGCCGAGATCGGGGTTGGGCCTTCCATGGAGTCTGGCAACCATACATGCAAAGGGAACTGAGCCGATTTACCCATCGCGCCAATAAATAGGCAAATACAGGTCACGGTCATCACCGACCATGCGGCGCCCGGGATGAGCTCCAGGGTCTTATCGGCGAGAGCGGGCGCGGCTTTAAAGACCTCCGCGTAGTCCATACTGCCCATATAGGCGAG
>JANLRI010000346.1:0-9617 GCA_031361565.1 Betaproteobacteria bacterium
AAATGAAAGCTCCAAAATGAGAAAGGTTGCCGATCGAGTAGGCCGTGGTAGGTGGCGTAGCGAAGTAAAGGAGGGAGGGGCGGCCGCCAGGTCGACACGGAGGGACATGAGCGGAGCCATCGATCACGGCCTGCTCGACCAGCATGCCACAACACCCAATAGCATTTCCATTCCATCCAATAAATAAGGGACATCATGCCCGCAGCTCTAGACAATATCCGCGTTTTAGACCTCACCCGCGTCCTCGCCGGCCCCTGGTGCGCGCAAAACCTCGCCGATCTCGGTGCCGATGTCATCAAGGTTGAAAAACCAGGTGCTGGAGACGACACCCGCAGTTGGGGGCCGCCCTTCCTTAAAAACAAGGACGGTAGTGACAGCGCTGACGCCGCCTACTATCTGGCCGCCAATCGTGGCAAGCGCTCCATCACCCTCGACATCAGCACCCACGAAGGCCAGCAAGTCGTGCGCGACCTGGCCAAGATTAGCGATGTCGTGCTCGAGAATTACAAGGTCGGACAACTCAAAAAATATGGACTCGACTATGAGAGCTTGATTCAAGTCAATCCGGCCTTAGTATATTGCTCGGTCACAGGCTTTGGTCAAACCGGCCCCTGGAAGCATCGTGCTGGCTACGACTTCATTATCCAAGGTGTCGGTGGCTTCATGTCAGTCACCGGTGAGGCCGATGATCAGCCTGGAGGCGGCCCTCAAAAGGCTGGTGTCGCGGTCGCCGATTTGATGACCGGCATGTACGCCACCCAAGCGGTGCTGGCGGCATTGTTTCATCGCGAGCGCAGCGGTGAGGGTCAATACATTGACATGGCCCTACTCGATGTGCAAGTCGCCATGATGGCCAACATGAATAGCAATTACTTAGTAAGTGATAACCCGCCGCGTCGATGGGGCAATGCTCATCCAAACTTAACGCCCTATCAAACCTTCAAATCCAATACCGATTGGATCATCGTCGCTGCCGGCAATGATGAGCAGTTTAAGAAACTCTGTGCTGCCGGTGGTCGCCAGGAAATTCCTCTCGACCCGAGGTTCAATAGCAACCCCAACCGTGTACGCAATCGTGAGGCCTTGCTCCCCCAACTCAAAGACATGTTCGCGGCTCAAAGCGCCGAGTGGTGGGTACAGACACTTGAAGCGGTAGGCGTACCCTGTGGCCCGATTAACAACCTCGAACAAACTTTCAAGAACCCTCAGGTTCAGGCACGAGGCTTACGCATGTCCTTAGAGCGTGCAGATAGCGGACCGGTACCCTTAGTAGGCAGCCCCATGAAATTCTCAAAAACGCCTGTGAAATACAAGCTGCCACCACCTCGTCTGGGCGAGCACACGCGCGAAGTGTTGAGTGACCTACTAGGCTATAGCGAGGCACAGATTCGAAAGCTAGTATCCTGAGGATTGTTTGCAGAAAAGATATTGAATCGTGCCCGCACTTCACCAGCCTCCTTCGAATAGTGATGCTGATCCCACTCAGAGCGCGAACTCATACGCGAAGCGCCTACCCTCGCTCAACTGGAGCGCAAGCCGCGGTCCGGGGCAGGGCTCCCCTTCGCAGCGTTCGCCTTCGCAGCGTTCGCCTTCTTACTGGGGCTGGCTCATCTTTTTCATCGCCGCCGTACTCTGTTTGGCTGCGCTTTCGATTCGCCTCGCCGGGCAGTACCAAACCACAAAGTCTCAAGACAGTCTCGAGCGCGAAACCCGCTCGGCCTCGGAGCGCTTACGTACCTATTTCTCTGACATCTCAAGCTCATTTACCCAACAGGCGGAAAAATCGGCTCCTGTTTTTCGCAGCGAGGCCTTTACAAAGAACCGCGCGGACGAAGCAGCGCGACTCCTCAACCAAGACTGGTCTCAATCCTTTGCCAACTTACCGGCCTTATTGCGAATTGAGCTTCGAGATAGTGATCTTCAGCTACTGGCCAGTTTAGATTCCCTGCCTCCGAATCCGCGCATCCCCAAAGATCAAGCCGACCGATTATTGATTGACACCAGGGTGGCGGTCGAACATGTGCGCGACCGAAAAGAGGCTTCATACTCGCGCTCGTTTTATCGCACTCTCGGCAATGCCTACGGCGGCGAAGTCATCGATCTCGTCATCGCTGCCGACCCCAAGGGCACGGCGTTTTATGTTTTTACCCTACTGATAAGTCGTGCCCTCGACAGCGCCCTGCCGGCAGGATTTCTTTCGACCTACGGGATTGCGCTCGCCGATGTCGACGGGACCATGATCTCCAGGCCAACCGGCCTACTATTTAGGCAGGCCGATATTTCCGCAGATGTACCGGTTCGAGTCGGCGAACAGGGCTTGCTGCTGCGCGCCAGTCGCCCCGCCAATCCCTCAGAAGGTGTCGCGTCGACCCAGTTAAGCCTCCTGCTCATTCTTTGCACCGTGTTGCTGGCCAGCGGCGTGATGCTGTGGCGGGCCTTACAACAAAGACGTCACATCGAGGAAAATTTACTCGATGAAACGACTCTTCGCCGAGCCATGGAAGACTCTCTTGTGACGGGCTTGCGGGCGCGAGATATGGAGGGTCGAATTATCTATGTCAATCGCGCCTTTACGGAAATGACTGGGTTTGCTCCTGAAGAGTTATTAGGCATGAAGCCGCCTATGCCTTACTGGGCCCCGGAGGGCGAAGCTGGCTATCAAAGGCGCTACGCTCAAGTGTTGTCGGGCAACGTGGGACGCGAAGCGTTCGAAACTATCTTCATGCGCAAAAACGGTGAGCGCTTTCCAGCGTTGATTCATGAGTCGCCTCTCTTGGATGCGCACGGTCACCAAACGGGTTGGATGAGCTCGGTGATCGACGTCTCAGAGCTGAAGCGCTCGGAAGATCTGAACCGACGCCAGCAAGAGCAATTGCAAACCAATGCGCGACTGGCCATGCTTGGAGAAGTGGCGACGGTTCTCTCCCACGAGATCAATCAACCCCTTTCCGCGATTCAGAGCTTCGCGACCGCCAGCCAGAATTTACTGGAAAACGGTCATCCGGACGAAGCGGCCCAAGCGCTGAAAAGACTCTTACAACAGGCCGATCGCGCAGCACAAGTAGTGCGCAGCGTCGGTGATTTTGTAAAACGTCGGAAACTTAATTTTGAAGATATTCAAGTGGCCGAAACAATCGAGGAATTACGGCCAATCATGCAGCTTCAAGCCAAGCGCATGGACGTCCAACTGGTTTGCACCCTCGAAGACAATCTGCATATACGGGGTGATCGCACCATGTTCGAACAAGCATTGCTTAATTTAACGCGCAATGCTGTGGAGTCCATGGAAAAAACGCCGCATGCTTCGAGAATCCTGCAGGTGGTCGCCGCTTCAGAGCGCAACGCCGAAGGACTTGCGACCAAAGCCTGCATTCAGGTGATTGATCGAGGTCAAGGCGTAGCGCCCGAGCATGCCTCAAAATTGTTTAATGCCTTTTTTACCACCAAGCGTGACGGTATCGGCGTGGGTTTGAGTCTGTCTCGCACCGTGGCCGAAGCGTTCGGCGGATCTCTCAGCTATCAGCCGAACAAGGTGAGTGGATCGGTTTTCACATTAAAATTGCCACTTTCAGGAACAACCTAGCACCATGAGTATTTACTTGGTAGAAGATGAAGCGGACGTTGCGGAAGGCCTAGACTGGTTATTTCGCTCGCGCAGCCTGAAGCTAGAACATTTTGGTAGTGCCGAGGCGTTTCAAGCCACCATGAGCACTCGACCGCAGTGGTGGCAACAACCCGGCTGCTTGATTCTCGACATTCGGATGAAGCATAAATCTGGGCTGGAACTCTTTGATGAGTTGCGCAAAACCTGGCGCGATCAGCTCGGTTTAAAGCTAGACCCTGTTCCGGTCATTTTTTTAAGTGGCCACGCTGACATCTCTATCGCCGTGGAGGCGCTCAAGAATGGTGCCTTCGATTTTTTCGAAAAACCGGCCAACGGCAACAATCTAGTCAATCGCGCCCTGGAAGCCGTTGCAGAATCTGAAAAGCGCCAAGCGCAGGGACAGACTTCGATTGACACCCAATCGCGCATCAATCAATTGAGTAAGCGCGAGCAGGACGTGGCGCGCTTAGTACTCACCGGCCGACTCAATAAGCAAATCGCGGACGACCTCTCCATCAGTATGCGTACGGTAGAAGTGCATCGCGCCAATATTTTTACAAAAATGGGTGTACGCAGCGCGGTTGAACTTTCTCGTCTACTTGAAATTGCCGAGATCACTTTGTAATGTTTCCAACAAAGCTCATAAAGTCAGTAGGCAGCTCCATTAAACCCGTGTTCTCCTGGATTGCCATGGACCGGGCTCCCAGGCGTGTCGCAGCGCTTGCCTTGTTCGCCGTCATCACAGGCGTCATCCCTGGCGCGCGTTTAGCCGTCGCACAAAACACAGCGCCCTATCCCTCCCGACCGATTCGCCTCATTGTGCCCTACCCGCCAGGAGGCCCTCTCGATTTAGTGGCGCGAGTTCTCGCCGACAAATTGCGGGAACCCTTGGGACAAGCTGTACTGGTTGACAACAAGCCCGGTGCAGGCGGCAACATTGGTGCTGATCTGGTTGCCAAAGCTGCGCCCGATGGATACACCTTGCTATTGGGGGCGGTGGCAACCCACGCCATTAACCCCTATCTTTACGCTAAAATCCCCTACGATCCTAACCGCGATTTCACACCCATCACCCGTTTGGCCGTGGTGCCGAATGTACTGGTAATGAACCCGGACCGAGCCCGCTCGCTCAAAATAGAGTCCGTCAAAGACCTAATCGACTACGCAAAGAAGAATCCAGGGAAACTCAACTACGCTTCCGGTGGCAATGGGAGCGCTGGCCATTTAGCCGGGGAATTGTTCAAATCCAGTCTCGGAGTGAGCATGGTGCACATTGCCTACTCTGGCGCCCCACCGGCGCAGATCGGGCTGATTGGCGGACAGACAGATTTAATGTTCGACAATCTGGCCTCGGCCGCACCACAAATTAAAGCCCGACAACTGAAGGCCTATGCGGTGACCACCGCTCAACGTTCAAGCTTTTTCCCCGACATCGTGACCTTGTCCGAAAGTGGCGTTGCCCATTTTGATATTTCCACCTGGTTTGGCATTTTTGCGCCAGCCAGTGTGCCCGGTCCAGTGATTCGTCATCTGCACAGGGAAATCCTGAAAGCCATGGACAGCCCCGAACTCAAGGAGCGCTTGAACAAAATGGGTGCCGATTCAGCCACCATGTCGCCCGACGAATTTAACAAATTCATCCTCAGTGAGCAGTTGAAATATCAGAAAGTCATCAAACTTTCCGGGGCCAAGATTGATTAACTGTTCCATTAATCACAGTAAGCGAACTCTTAGCTAGTTTTAGGTTGCTGAAAGTACACGCTAGTTGCCCTTCGAGCGCTCGGGCTGTGGATTCCACGAAGTCGGCGTTAGAGGCTTTCCCCTATACTAATTGACTAATCACAACAATTGGAGTCAGCCTCGTGCAATTGAGAAACCATAGAGACCTTTGGGCAGGTCTGATGTTTGCCGTCATTGGCATCATCTTTATGATCCTGTCAAAACAATATTCAATCGGCACGTCCGCCAAGATGGGGCCGGGTTATTTCCCGATGGTTCTCGGTGGCTTAATGACCTTATTTGGGGTCATCATTACCCTCGGCGCTTTTAGCGGCAAAGCGGAAGTGCTTAAGCTCTCCCCGGTGGGATGGCGCGAATTTATTCTCTTGCTGGCCTCAGTAGCAGTATTCGCGATCGCCTTGCCGCGCTTGGGTATGGTGATCTCGGTGGCCTTGCTCATTTTGATCTCAGCGGTAGCCAGCCATGAGTTCAAACTTAAAGATACATTGATTTCCATCGTAGTGTTGGTGCTTCTCGCATACGGCATGTTCGTCAAAGGCCTGGAGCTTCAGTTCCCGGTCTGGCCTAAATTTTTGACGAACTAAGGAGTCCTAAACATGATGGACGTCATCAACAATCTTGGCCTCGGTTTTAAAACCGCGCTTACGCTGGCCAATCTTTTTTACTGCTTTATCGGAGTGCTGTTTGGCACACTGGTAGGCGTGCTCCCCGGTATCGGCCCTCTGGCAACGATTGCCATGTTGCTACCCATTACCTACAAAATGACCGACCCAACCTCGGCCCTCATTATGTTGGCGGGTATTTATTACGGTGCGCAATACGGCGGCTCTACTACCGCTATTTTGGTGAACCTGCCTGGAGAAACGTCCTCGGTAGTGACTACGCTAGACGGCTACCAAATGGCCCGCAACGGCCGGGCCGGCCCGGCTCTTGCGGTCGCTGCTTTGGCCTCGTTCTTTGCGGGTACAGTGTCTACCTTTCTTTTGGCGGCCTTTGCCCCTCCCTTGGCGGAGATTGCCTTCAAGTTCGGTCCGGCAGAGTACTTTGCTCTCATGGTCTTGGGCTTAATCGCTGCGGTAGTTCTGGCTCACGGTTCCGTGATCAAAGCGATTGCCATGGTCTTGTTTGGCCTGCTGATCGGCATGATTGGCACGGACGTCAACTCAGGCGTAGCGCGCTTCTCGTTTGATGTTCCCGAGCTCACCGACGGTATCGAATTTGCTGCGGCTGCGATGGGCTTGTTTGGTTTCGGCGAAATTATTGCTAACCTTGAACAGCGCGAACATCGCGAGGTGTTCACCAACAAGGTGGGTAGGCTATGGCCGAGCAAGGCCGAGTTTAAGGCCTCGATTTGGCCGGTGATTCGCGGGACCAGCCTGGGTTCTCTACTGGGTGTTTTGCCGGGTGGTGGTGCGGTCTTGGCCTCCTTCGCTTCTTACGCGATTGAAAAGAAAGTCGCTAAGCATCCCGAAGAGTTCGGCAAGGGTGCTGTGCAAGGCGTTGCAGGCCCGGAAGCAGCCAATAACGCGGGTGCCCAAACCTCCTTCATTCCGATGTTGACCTTGGGCATCCCGACCACGCCGGTGATGGCACTGATGGTCGCGGCGATGATGATTCATAACATCCAGCCTGGTCCTCAAGTGATGACCTCCAACCCTACGCTTTTCTGGGGCTTAATCGCCTCGATGTGGGTCGGTAACTTGATGTTAGTGATTCTCAACCTGCCCTTGATCGGTTTGTGGATCAAACTGCTGACCGTTCCTTATCGTGTCCTCTATCCCGCGATTCTGATGTTCTGCTGTATTGGTGCTTATTCGTTGAACAACAATGTGTTTGACGTGTACATGACCATTCCTTTCGCGATCCTGGGTTACGTCTTCAAGAAGCTTGACTGCGAACCCGCGCCGATGTTGCTTGGCTTTGTGCTCGGCAAGTTAATGGAAGAGTATCTGCGCCGTGCCATGACCATCTCTCGGGGCGATCCAATGGTGTTTTTAACTCGCCCACTTTCCTTGGCCTTGCTCTTGATGGCAGCAGCTTTGTTAGTGATCGTGTTCTTACCCTCTATTGCCAAAAAGCGTGAAGAGGCGTTCCAAGGCGACGATTGATATTAGCCCTCGTTATGCTCATAAAGGCCGCAGTTGCGGCCTTTTTTTTGGGTCGAGAGCCTATAATGGACAAGCGTCAAACCGGCATCGTAAGCGCTCAATAAGTCACCTAAAACTTAGCACCAACATGAACCTCGCCTGGAGTCTCGGCGACTACTCCTTAAACTCAATATGACCTCTCTCATTACCCCAAAAATACTAGCTTTCGATGTCTTCGGAACCGTCGTCGATTTTTACGGCAGCATTCAACGCGAAGCGCAAGCTCTATTTCCTGGTATCGATGGCAGTGCCTTTGCGCTGGCTTGGCGTGCCGGCTACCAACCCGCGATGCAGCGCGTTCGCAGCGGCGAGTTGGGCTGGACCCGCATCGACGACTTGCACCGCATTGTTCTTGAAACCATCTTGCCGCAATTTGGCTTACAAGGCTTGAACGAAGCCGAGCGTCAACACCTCAATCTCGCCTGGCACCGCTTACATAGTTGGCCCGACAGCGTCGAAGGTTTGCATAAGTTGCGCCGCAAATTTTCCTTGTGTACGCTCTCCAATGGCAACCTCAACCTGCTCTCTAATATGGCCAAACGCAACGGCCTGCCCTGGGATTTGATTCTCTCGGCAGAAAATTTTCATCATTACAAGCCCGACCCCGAGACCTACCTTGGGGTTGCGAAAGTGTTTGATGTAAAACCTGAAGAAGTCATGCTGGTCGCTGCTCATGAAGATGATTTACTAGCCGCCGCAGCCTGTGGCCTGCAGACGGCTTACATCCATCGCCCGCTAGAATTTGGTCTAGACGAACATGCTCAACCTCGCAAAACAGTCAGTTCACATCTGCCGTTCACCTGGGTCGCCAACGACCTCAATCACCTAGCGGCGCAGCTCGGCTGTTGAGCGCGGCGAAATATATGTTCTAACCAGATCACCCTACCCCTCTTTCCCAACATATTCCGCCGTACGTCTCCATTTGCACCCCACTTTTAGATTAGCCCAAAAATAGGCCCCTCTACCATGAGCACCCCGACCGATTCTTTGCATGCCCCAAACCACTACCCTTTTGACTGGGAGGCAAAGTACCCAACCTACCGCAGCCCGGTGTTCGCGCGCAATATCGTCTCAACCTCGCAGCCCTTGGCGGCACAGGCGGGCCTACGAATCTTGCTGCAAGGTGGCAATGCTGTTGACGCAGCCATCGCAGCAGCCGCTGCACTGACCATCGTTGAACCTGTTTCTAATGGCCTGGGCAGCGACGCCTTTGCCATTATTTGGGACGGCAAAAAACTACACGGGCTGAATGCTTCCGGCACTTCTCCGGCTGCTTGGGATCAATCCTACTTTAAGAAAAAGCATCACGGTGCTATCCCGCAACGTGGTTGGGATTCAGTGAGCATTCCGGGCGCCGTGGCCGGATGGGTTGCCATGCATGCCAAGCTCGGAAAATTGCCTTTCGAACAATTGCTGCAACCCGCGATCGAGCTTGCGGAGCGCGGCTACGGTGTCGCCCCGATCACCCAGAAGAAATGGGCAGCGCAGACCGACATTCTCAGAAATCAACCAGGTTTTGCAGAAGCCTTTTTACCGAAAGGCCGTGCCCCAAAAATTGGCGAGCACTTCATCCTCAAAGGTGCCGCAGAAACCCTCAAGCGCATCGCCAAGACCAAAGGTCAAGACTATTACCACGGTGAAACCGCGCGTGAAATCGCCAAACACTCGGCCCTCAATGGTGGCTCCATGACCGAGTCCGACCTGGCCAACTACCAGGTCGACTGGGTCGATACCATCAGCAAAGAATATCGCGGCTACACCTTGCATGAAATTCCACCCAATGGTCAAGGTATTGCAGCACTCATGGCGCTTGGCATCTTAGAGAACTTCGATCTCGCCTCTTTGGGCGCCGACTCGGCGGAGTCGCGCCATCTGCAAATGGAAGCCATGAAGGCCGCGTTTGCAGATGTTTATAAATATGTCGCCGACCCAAGAGCCATGCAAAAAGTGACCGCCCAGCACCTGCTCGACCCAAACTATCTAGCTCAGCGTGCCAAGCTGATTTCGCGTAGCAAGGCCACCAACTTCGAGCACGGAATGCCTGCACCAGGCGGCACAATTTATCTAACTGCTGCTGATGAAACGGGCATGATGGTCTCCTTCATACAAAGCAACTACATGGGCTT